>JADYXQ010000209.1 GCA_021772135.1 Candidatus Obscuribacter sp. | reverse complement strand
CAGGGAGGTCAAAGAAGAGCAGAGAGATGAGGAGATCTCATTCATGTCAAGCGGCAGTTCTGATTGTCGTCAATCGGAAAAAGACTTGACGCCAGACATGGTGCAAGGAACTCTGGCCAAACGGGCCTTACGTGCGGTAACAACTGCCATCTGTGAGAGGCGATCGATAGAATCGACCTGCTGATCAAACTGATGAAACGAAACAGTAACCAGGCTGCCATCTGTATCAGTGAGAGTGACTTTTTGATTTGCTTTATCAATACTATGCACAGCGTAAGCATGTTTTGATGTCAATTTTTTGAACCAAAAAAGTCTTTGCTTTGTGCTCACTACTAAAGCATCAACACTTGCATCTGAGATCCGGAGTGTCCCGCTAGGCGGTCCATCGTCAACCGATCCCCTTTTTGAGCTTGTCGATTTCAAACCAGTCAAATACTTAAGATCAAGGCTGGGAGAAGCTCCACCACCTTTGTCCATATTTGGATATTCTCGACGTTTGGCGTCATCAAGTGCCTTCAGAACTAAACGAGCGTAAGGATCTTTAGTAATGGCGACAGCCGAATCCGGAATGGATTTGTAGACGAGAATTTCTTTATAGCCTGGCAGGTCAACATAGTAAGTGCCATCGCTTACGATAACCTCAGGGCGCTGCATTTCAGAGTGCTCAAGAACTTCTCGATACGACGATATAGCATGGCAGTTTCCATAACTATTTTGGCGTAAAGTAAGAGCAAAGTGCCCCGGTTCTAGTTTCTCTCCTTGTGCAGGTGCCGAACTTACAATTCGACAGGGCTGACTAGTTACTTTCATTTTCATCATCTCCATTGAAATTTGGTTCGCGGGATGTTGAGAAATTGGCAGCAATATGACCGCACCAATTTGGTTAGACCACGATAGAAGACATCTCAATGTCATTTATCGTCTGCGGAGATGGTGATGGTTGTGGTTAGTCTATTGCTTGATTTTGGTTGCATTGATGGGTCGGTTGATACTTCAGTCAAGCACGTTGAAAAGTGACAACCAAGTATTTGGCCTTAGTTCGACAGCCTTTTTAAGGCGTTGACGGTTAGCATCAATGGCAGTCTGATATTGCCTCTCAGTAGAATCGCATCTAAAATCGCCAATGCTTCGATAGCTAGCGCATGATATTTCTACGGTGTGTTGGCCTTGATCAAGCTTGATTTTTGTTGGTAGTGAATTGATGCGAGCAGATCGCTGTGGTGTCGTTAGGGGCAGTCGCAGCCAGCTTGCACCACCAGCAGTGGCACGCTTATGTCTTAACTGATCCTTAACCAGTTTATGACTAGTATTACTCTGAGTACATGTTAGCGCTAGCCTGTAGCCCTCTATTTGCAATATGAGTGTTCGCTTATCAAGGCTTTTGTTTACAGAAAGACTAAGAGTATTGCTCAGCAAGCCAGAATGCCATAGAGAACCAAAATCCAACCTCTTGTGATACTGACGACACTTGTGCTCGGATAAGGAATATTCTTTTCCACAAACAACCTATCGAGTACTTAATTAAGTCCCATCGCCCAGCAGCAACCATGTAGCAAAATTTCTCAAGCGCCTTAGGGTTGCTGAGTTATTGTCTGGACTAGCTCATGGTGATGGTTGTTTTGCCGTGACGTGGCACTCAATTGGCAAGTCTGTTTGTGTTGATTAATGGGTATTTTCCTGTCGCCTTTTTTAAGAGTCTGTTCTTTATGCATGTAGAAATCATCAATGTTGAGCCAGTCGCTCCTGCGAGCATTGGTTCTATTCCTACCGACCGACAACTGCAAAAGGCTATACAAGAACTGCTTGACGCTAACAAACAATTTTTGGCCTGCACTTTTGTGCCCAATACACTAGGCGGCGGTAGTTACAAGATTGTGGCACTGTCATACCAGAGCAGCACTTTTAGTCAACTGACTGAGCAGAAGCCTGTATGTTTTGCGTTTAATTCTCGGCAATAGCGAGGTGCACTGCGCTCGTAATTGCCTTCGATTTTTGCCGTCCTTTATCGTCCTTTTCTAATGGAGCTCCCATGGTCTTAAAACTGCCAGTTTATTTTATCGTGCCTTTTGTTTCTAATGAAACTGGTTCTGGCAATCCTGCTGCTGTATGCGTAGTGCCTCCTGGTCAATTGATTTCTCAAGCCACTATGAGTTCTATAGCAATCTATTTAGGACAGCCCGAAACTGTTTTTGCCAAACGCCGACAGCCCTGTGTTTGGGAATTGTGCTGGTACACCCAAGCTGGCCTCCCCATCGTACCTGGTGGCAATGGCACAGTGGCCCTGGCATATCTTCTGCTTACAGAGCTTGAGGTTGGTGCCGAGAGTGTTCAACTTAATTCGAGCTATCCAGGTTTATCTTCGTCAGCGCGCTTAGATCAAGACGGCCGTGTTTGTTTGACTTTACCTGCTATTTCACCACGGCAGATAGACCCGTCACACCGTTTTACACTTCTGCGGGCCTTAGGCAAAGATCCACATACATTTTATTGTGGTGAACGCGACCTAATCGCAGTCTACGATAGTGAAGCTCTTGTGCGTGGTCTGGAGCCTGATTTTAACCTGTTAGTACAGCTTCCATATTTCGCTTTCATTGCCACTGCTCGTGGTGACCGTGGTGGGTTCGTTTATCGTACCTTTATCACTGCACAAGGCCGCGAGCAGTGGGAGTGCCCAGGTAGTGCAGCAGCGCTGATGAATTTAGCCCCACTGTGGGACACTCAATTGCATTCCTCACAAGAGCTTCATGCAGACCAGTTGTCTTTGCGTGGTGGCGAGGCGTGGTGTCGGCTCACTGCTGGCGAATTGATGGAAATCACGGCTGCTTGCGAAAAACGTGGTGGGCCGTTCGTATTTCACTTCCCGGCTATGAGCGATGAAGACGTCGAATCTACCTTGTCTAACAGCGCTAACGGTTTGCTCTTCTGGAGCTAAGACTGATTCGCTGCTTCTATTCACTTTTGTATATTTGGAGTAATTCCATGTCTGAACTGAAAATGAAACGTGATGCTAGCACCACAGCGGTGGTGAAGTTTGCTCAAGATTACGCTAAAGGCTCAACCGGCAGTGTTTCCACAGGGCACCTGCTCTTGGCGCTGTGCTCAGTGAAGAGCGCTCTGACTCCAGTTTTGAAGAACAATTTTGGCATTTCAGCCAAAGACGTACAAAAAGAGGTTGCTGCAATTGATAAGCAGCGCTCTGTGGCAGACATTCAAGGCGAGTTCGCCGGGCCTGCCATCAATGCGTTCGAGCGCGCCGAGCAGGTGGCTAAAGAACGCAATGCCGCCGAAGTTACACCTGGTGATCTCTTACTAGCCTTGTTGCCTTCCCCTGGTGCTGAAGCCCTTGATAATGACGATTTCACGTTTATCGTAGCCAAACTAAGCATTGACACCAATCTCTTGCGTCATAACGTTGTCTCTTTGCTTGAAAGGGACGGTACACCTGTTTCTGTAGCAATCAGTCAGGGCCAGAGTCTCACACCAACTTTAGACAAGTATGCCCGCGATCTCAATGCCTGGGGCAGAGCTGGCAAGCTTGCTCCCTGCACATGGCGCGGTAAAGAGATCTCTAAGATTATCGAAATTCTTGGTCAGCGTCTGCAAAACAATCCAGTGCTTGTGGGTGATACCGGAGTTGGTACCGTATCGGTGGTAGAAGGGCTGGTACTGCAGATTCTCAGTGGCAACGTGCCCGATAGTTTGAAGAGCCAGAAAATCTATCAACTCGACATGGGTTCTGTCACTGCCGGCTCAAAATATCGCGGTGAGTTCGAAGAACGTCTTGGCAAGATTGTCAAAGAGGTAACAGAAGCAGGCAACATCATTCTTTTGATTGAAGACTTGCATACCATTATTGGTGCCGGTCGAATCGAAGATGGTGGCGCCGATGCTACCAGTTATCTCAAACCGCTGCTTGCCCGGGGTGAACTGCGTTGTATTGGCACCACATCGCCCGATGAGTATCGCGCTCATATCGAGCGAGACACCAACCTCAATGGTCTTTTCCAGGAGGTTAAGGTGGCGGAACTTACTGTAGAAGATACAGTGGTTGCTTTGCAAGCCGTTAAGCACTTGTATGAGCGGCACCACGGTGTAAGCTATACCGATGACTCACTGCTGGTGGCAGCACAGCTAAGTGAGCGCTATCTTCACACCACAAAGCTTCCTGGTAAGGCAATTCAACTCGTGGACCGCGCAGGCTCACGGGCCAAAAATGCTCGCGGCGGTGGCGCTGGCGAAACCGAAAAGATTGTTGAGGCGGCGGACATGATCGAAATTGTGGTCGGCGACACCGGCATTCCGCTTACTAGCTTGACTCAAACCGAGTCGGAAAACTGCTTGGCATGGCCAAAGCTCTTCACCAGGGCATCATTGGTCAAGAGAAGGCTGTGGAATCTGTTCAATCTGCATTCTGGCGCCTGCGTGTTGGGCTTAAACCAGTCAATCGGCCTATCGCGTCTTTCTTGTTTCTTGGCCCTACCGGTGTCGGCAAGACCGAGCTTGCTAGAGAGTTGGCTCGTTATCTATTTGATACACCAGAAGCCTTGATTCGCCTTGATATGTCAGAGTACATGGACCCCTCGTCGGTTTCTAAGCTGATTGGCACCACGGCTGGTTTTGTGGGCTACAAAGACCCTGGCCAACTGACAGAGCCTGTGCGCAGCCGCCCCTACTGCGTGCTGCTTTTAGACGAAATCGAGAAAGCCCACTCTGCTGTTTTGAATTTGCTCTTGCAAGTTCTGGATGCTGGTCGTTTAACAGACGGTGCCGGCCGTACTGTCGATTTCAAGAATGTGGTGGTGATCGCTACTTCCAACATTGGTGCCAAAGTCATTGCTGGTGGAATTCGCTCAATCGGCATCGAGCTTGGTGACCCTGAAATCGTGGTTGAACGCAAGAGTTCTGTCCTTGAACAAGAGCTGTCTCAAAAGTTCTCGCCCGAATTTTTGAACCGTTGGGATGAAGTGATCGAATTCAGCAAGCTTGAAGAGCCAGAGCTAGAGCTGATTGTTCATCTGTCAGTGAAGAAAATCTTTGCTGCTCTTGAAGAAAAGTGGAACATTCGCTTGACTCTTGCACCTGAGGCGGCCACTTTTGTTGTCAAACGAAGTGACCCTAAATATGGTGCACGTCCGCTTGGTCGTATTTTGCAGAAGTCGGTGGAGACCCCACTGGCCGAAGGTATTTTGCGCGGCGAGTACATCGACTGCGAAGTTCGTGTTGTTGTTCGCGACGACAAATTGGCTCTTGAAAAAATCGCGCGAACCTAGTTTTCCTCAAGGTAGGCACTTTTCGCAAGAAGGGTGCCTTGCCTTTTTATTGACTGATTTACTCAATTCATTTATTTTGGAGAATCACCATGTCTTTCAGATGGGAAATTGAAAACCTGTACCAGAACCAAGATATCTCTAGTGGTTCTAGTCTTCCTATTTCAGCTTACATGCCTACCATTCGCAAAGAAATGAAAGGTGGGGTTTTGACTACTGATGCGATCAGTGAGCTTTATGCAAACCGCATCGTCTACTTCGCCTCTCAATTTGATGACAATTCTTGCACCGCAGCACAGGCGCAACTTTTGTATCTTGACGCCAATGTTGAAGATCCTCAACGGTCCGAGATCAAAATGTACGTCAACAGTGGAGGTGGCTCGGTCACAGCCGGCCTGGCTCTGTACAATACCATGCAAAATATTCACTCAGAAGTGGTAACGATTGGCATGGGAATGTGCGCCAGTATGGGAGCATTTCTGCTTTGTACGGGTTCTCCTGGACGGCGCTTTGCTTACCATGACACCACTATTATGATCCACCAGCCCAGCTGGGGTGTACAGGGTACTCACCGGCACATCAAGGCGCATACAAAGTTTGGAGACAACCTGTACGATTTGATGCTGGGCATCATGGCTGCACATTGCCACAGAACTTTTGAAGAGATGGAAGCTGCTGTGGCCGAAGATAACTTCTTAACGGCCGAAGAAGCTCTCAAATTTGGCTTGATTGACAAAATCGTACCGACCCCAGAAGGCAAAAAGCGAATTGTGCCATGTAAGCCGCTGGTGCCACAAAGCCAACGCTAAAACTCCAGCGGCTGCTTCTTCTTGAGCCACTATGCATGGTGCTTCCTAAAACACTTTTGTCAGGAGGAGTCGACAGTCGTCACTCCTCCTTTACCAATATCTATTTCGGAGTTGTTTATGACCTCTCAAATTGTTTACGATAGCGTTTCAACTAATCTGGCTGACCAGATTGCCAGTCAAGCTTTATCTCTATCTAATACTCTCGCTCAACTTTGTCTTTACGTCAGGCCAACCGACGGAATTACACTATTGCAGTCTGTCTTGAAGCTCGTGCCTGAAGGCGAATTTGGCCCAGACAAATATGAACTGAGTGTGGGCCAAACGGGCAGTATCGGCGCCACTAATCTAACCAACGAGCTTGCACTTTCAACTTCTTACCTGATCAGAGCAAAACTGCTGAGTTATGGACCACTCGGAGCAGAAATCATTCACGCTGCTGCACCAGCGCGCTCAGCCATTGATAAAACTGTTCGGGATATTTTGATGCTCGACTGGTCGACCGCTGGTTGGAACAAACAACTGATGCCAACTGTGGCCTACTATCAGTCAGTAGTACACTCCATCAGTAAAGTTTCCGGCATTTTTGCTGATGCAGACGAGGATAAAAATCCTGAGAAATACAAACAGCACATTCGAGAAAGTCTAATTCCTGTTTGTCACAAAATTGCGGCACAATTGATTCGGGCTCAGCTTCCGATCATCGCTACTGCTAAAGAGGCCCTTCTGGAAGATGCCTCTGACACTGTGCTGGAATTTAATCGCCTGTGGGCTGTGGCGCAGATGCCTTTGTTCAAGTTTGCCCTTTTAAAGAGCTTTCAAAATTTACCTTCTGCCACACGTGAGCTTCTGCTCAATCTAAACGAGCTGGCCGATTTGCGAGACCAGTTGCCAGAAATTTTTTCGTCCTTTAGTGCCGGTTTGAAGACCCCCAAGTCGAAGGCAGAGCTGATGAGCTCAATCAGCGACAGTAATCACTATGCTCCTGATAATTTCAGAATGGTATCTGAATTTTCAGATCTGATTGATTTCGCCAAAGAAGCTAGTGATTTCAGCGGCCTTGAGACGCTCATTGTGCTCAATTTTGCCGAGTTAGTTATGAGCATCAATTTGGTCAAAATGGACCTGGTGCAACTTGCTCTAGAGCTCGATGAGGCACAGTTTGCTCAGCCACTCCGCTCATTTTTCTCAGCCCTGATCTTTACCGCCACCAAACTTTCTTATAGCAATGGGCAGCTGGTAAATGAAGTGCGCGGAGTTGATTTCAATTCACTAGATGCTTAATGCATTTCCATTAAACAATTGTTTGGAACTTTCTGACATGAAAACTCGACTTTTCCCTTCCATCATCTCCGCAGTAATGGCCTTTAGTGCTTACTCAATTACACAAAAAGATCTCGACAGCGGCGTCTATCTACTTACTGACAGTTCGCTTGCACTGGTTGGTGATTCTGCCATCGCCTGGTCTGATATGAGCGACCAAGCCGCCCCCAATGAACAAGTAGACGACGATATTCCTGCGGAATTTGCCGACCTTGCTAAGCGTCGTCCGGTTGAGTATGCCGCAGTCGTGAAAGCTTTTCGCCAGGCATATTTAGACGGCCGGGTTGTGGCCATGAAAGACGTGATCTGGCGGAACTATCAAATCGTTCGCTAGTTTGCAGTTTTGTGGCGGTGACTGCGGTCTCCGCCTCTATTGTTTACGGATATTTCTCCTCCAAGGATAAGCTATGAAATTCACTGAACGGGCACAAGTTGCCCTCAAA
Source organism: Candidatus Obscuribacter sp. (assembly GCA_021772135.1). Lineage (GTDB taxonomy): Bacteria > Cyanobacteriota > Vampirovibrionia > Obscuribacterales > Obscuribacteraceae. The sequence continues at coordinate 4,019 of JADYXQ010000209.1, read as the reverse complement.
TTGGCGCAAGAAATTGCAGCCAGTCGGGGGCTTAGTTCTATTGATTGTGATGAGCTTTTAGCTGGTCTCGCCGCTGAAAGTTTAGGACTGGCTGCAAAATGTCTGCTTGAATTTGGTGTCGGCCTTAGTCAAATTCGTCAGGCCATGGTTGATCTCGATAAAGTGGAAAACCTGACTGTGAATCAGATGGGTTCTTGGTCTTCTGCTCAGGCCACCTACAAGCCAATGAGCAAACGAGCTCTTGATCGAGCATTCCGTGAGGCAACCGACCGAGGTAAGCAGCTCGTTTCTACCGAGCATATTCTTCTGGGTTTACTGGCCGACCAACGCAACCGCGCCTTTCGTGTGCTGGCAAATCTCAATATTAGTACAGACGACCTACGCGTGAGACTTACGCAAACGATGCTTAATACAAAGAACAGCGTTGACAAACCACGCGGCAATTCTAAGACCCCTGTTTTAGATGAGTTTTGCCGCAATCTGACAGAGTTAGCCGCTAAAGGAGAACTTGACCCGGTGATTGGCCGTGAGCAAGAAATTGCCCGGGTAATTCAGATTCTCAGTCGCCGCGGTAAGAACAATCCGATTTTGATTGGTGAACCTGGTGTTGGCAAAACGGCCATAGCCGAGGGTTTAGCTCAGCGCATTGTTGCCGGCAAAGTACCGCGCAAGATTTTGGCAATGCGGGTTTGTTCTCTCGACCTGGGTAACATGATTGCTGGCACTAAATTTCGTGGCGAGTTCGAAGATCGGCTGAAAAAGCTGCTTGACGAAGTGCGCATCGCTGGTGATGTCATTCTTGTCATTGACGAAGTGCATACGTTGATTGGTGCGGGTAGCGCTGAAGGCAGCATGGACGCCGCTAATTTAATGAAACCAGCACTTGGTCGTGGTGAAATTCAGTGCATCGGTGCCACCACTCTTGATGAGTACAAAAAACACATCGAGCGTGACGCAGCCCTGGGTCGCCGCTTCCTGCCCGTGATGGTAGAACCTCCCACAGTGGCGCAGACCATTGAAATTCTATCTGGACTGCGCGAAAAATTTGAGGACTATCACCAGATTACAATCAGCGATGAAGCAATTGAAGCGGCGGCCAAGCTTTCTGATCGGTATATTAATGACCGTTTTCTTCCTGATAAAGCCATCGACTTGATTGACGAGGCTGGTCCTACAGTGGGAGCCACTTTTGTAGAAGGCGGAGATTTTCCTGTTATGACTGCCGATCACATTGCTAACGTGGTCGCTATTTGGACAGGAGTGCCAGTTAGTAAGTTGAGTGAATCTGACACAGACAAATTGCTGCGCTTGCCCGAAATTTTGCACCAGCGAATTATTGGTCAGCAAGAAGCAATCGATGGTGTCACCCGGGCGGTGCGTCAATCTCGAGCCGGTCTAACCGATCCCAATCGTCCCATTGCCAGCTTTATATTTGCTGGGCCCACCGGTGTCGGTAAAACTGAACTGACTAAAGCACTAACAAGCTTTTTGTTTGATTCTGAAGACCGCATGATTCGCCTCGATATGTCTGAATACATGGAGAAGCACTCGGTCTCTCGTATGATTGGTTCGCCTCCTGGTTATATTGGCTACGATGAAGGTGGGCAGCTGACCGAGGCCGTCCGCCGTCACCCCTATTCGGTGCTGCTTTTTGACGAAATTGAAAAAGCCCATCCTGACGTTTTCAATCTGCTGCTTCAGGTGTTAGACGATGGACGCCTGACTGATGCTCGCGGGCGCTTGGTCGACTTCAAAAACTGCCTGATAATCATGACCACGAACGTCGGATCAAAAGCCATCCAGGGCGGTAACGCTCCTATGGGCTTTGATTTCACTGGCGCTGAGGAAAAAGATGAGGCTTCTTATCGGCACATGGTGGGCACTGTTCAAGAGGAGTTGAAGAAATTTTTCCGCCCCGAGTTTCTCAATCGGGTTGACGAAATCGTTGTCTTCCGGCAATTGACTCGGGCTGAAATTCGTGTGGTAATCGATCTGCTGATGGTTCAGTTTAGTAAGTTGTTAGCCCCAAGGGGACTGACGCTAGCATTATCTGATGCATGTAAAGATAAGGTGCTTGAAGAAGGCTACAACCCTTCATACGGTGCTCGCTCTTTGCGCCGAGCCATCGATCGTCTAGTGCGTGCGCCGCTTTCCGATGAGCTTCTTGCTGGCACTTTCAGCTCAGGAACTCACATCATCGCCGATATGGTTGACGGGAAAGTCGCATTTTTGCCAGACACTGCTAAGGCCCCTGCGGTTTTAGATTCGGCGTCTTGATCGCTAAAAGAAAGAAGATCTACCGTGGTCTTCTTTCTTGTTTTCTTGCATACCATAAACCGCGGTTTTGACCGCAAATGGAGGTATAAAATGTTAAAAGTTCTTGCTCTGGAATCTGATTTTTTGGGAAGGAGTTTTCTCTCCCCTGATGGCCGATACTCGGTTTCACTGGCTCCTGGACTGCCAATGCGCTTGCACGAAATTTCAGGAACTTTAATGCTACGTCAGTTTTTGCCAGACGATATTGTTGCTGAGGCTGTTGCCTTTAATTTTCAAAATGGTGTCACTACTGAGTGCGCTCTTTTGACCCAGAACGGCAGTGCAGTCACAATCATTGACCTGGCAGGCAAGTCAGTTGGTCAACCCTGCACCGTCGGTGCTGCTTTATCACTTGCTTACGACAACCATGGCTCAATTTTTGCAGGTACCACTGATGGTGCGCTTTTGCGTTTAACCGCGAATCATATAAATCAACTTTCTGTTGCAGAAACCATCAAAGTAAGTGAATATGGTCTTGTGCTTGTGGCACCTGCTTTGCTGGAGCCTGGCATGTTATCTGTTTTCACCGATTCTGGCGACTGGCTCTCGGTTGACGCCAATGATGGACGGGTAGTGCCTCACGCCGAGCCGGAAGATAATGATGGCTGGATGATTCAATCGATGGGATTTAGCCCAGCTATGCCTGTCTTTGCCATGTGGCGTAGAAATGGAGACATTTTGATAGCCTCTGAGCAGGGCACTATCCAGATCAACTTTCAGCCCCTAGATAGCTTCGGCGAGCAAGGGCTGCAATCGCTTCTGGTCGTAGACGTTAATCGAGTCTATGCCGTAACGCGCAGTCACATCGTTGAATTGGCCGTTTCTGAACAGCTCGATGAGAATCAGCTGCCGCAGATTTACGATCGACTATTGTTTAGCTGCCAATTCGGGCAACGCATTATTGCAGCCACACAAGTTCCGGGTTCAGTCGAAATGAATCTTACAGTGTTGACCTCATATTCTTGAGCCTCACATCACGTCTTAGCCGGCGCGCGGAAGCCTAGTTTGCTTGCGCGCGGCCTGCTTTGAAGAAAATCCACTTAGTACTGCGTACAACAAGGAGAGCTATGACCGGTAGTAATCTAATCAAATTACTTTCTCTTATGACTGTTTCAGCCACCCTCATTTGCGCTCTTAATAGCCAGTTTACGGGCAAAGATTCAAGCGGCTGGTTGGCTGGTGCCGCTTTAGAAACTGTGGTTTTTACTTTCAGTTACGGTGCCTACAGAGCCGTGATCACCGACATGAATATCAAAGACTAGAGTCAATCTAGACAAGACACATTAGAAATTTCTGCAATGGTGAAATCAAAAAAAACATAGTGAAAAATATTTTCATAGAAAAGTGGTGCGAAGAAAGGGCTCAGCTAATTGCCGGATTGCTTCAGACCCTTGAGCTGAAGGAGTCTCAAATACCAGCCAATGCCGATACCGGCGATTACCATGTTCGTTCGATTCTGGCAAAGGACGAAGCTTTTGCTTATCTATACCAGCTAAAAGCCAATCAGATTGAGGTCTATAACAGCTACCCTCACGATCCTTCAGACTTAAAAGTTGGCCTGCTGCTTATACCCTCACGACCTGGCTATCACTCCCTACCCTGGAAGTGTAAGCCGACAAGCGATTTAGCCTTTTGTCGCGACAACAACTCGATCCCCCTTGCAACTTGGATGTTTTTCAGTGACCGGCAGAGCTAACGATTTT
>JADYXQ010000208.1 GCA_021772135.1 Candidatus Obscuribacter sp. | reverse complement strand
GCGCTGGCTTCCTGGAAAGCGGCAGCGTCTTCTTTGGCCAGTTTGACAGCGTCGTCCACAAGAGCCTTGGCGGCTTCTGCGGCGCGAACGATGGCATTCCAGTCAGACTTGGCTACGGCAACGCTGGCCACAACCTTGCTCTGGGCAGAGGTGCCGCTTTCGAGCTTGTCGCGGGAGGGCTGACGGGTGGTCTTGGCCGACACCCGGGTGCGGGCCGACACGAGAGCCGTATCCAGTGTTTCGATACGCGTAACCGCAAGCGCGTGTGCCTGCTTCTCGGTATCGATGTTCGTGTCCACGCCCTTCAGGTCTGCGAGCAGCTTATCGGCTGCAGCAGCGGCTTCCGACCAATCGGTGATCTCCATCGCCACCGACGTTTGCTGGGCCAGAAGAACCGGCTTGAGGCGCGCGTAGGTGCCGTCGGTAGTTGCCGACGTGGTGAACTTGTTGGTGTTGAGCTTGATCGACAGAGCGCCCGCCAGCTGGGTGGCCGTCTGAACGGTCTCCTTAGCGTGCTTGCGGTTTTCGATCAACTGGTTGAGGCGTGTGTTGATTTCCACAAGCCCGTTGCGCGCATGCTGGATGTCGCCTCCGGTCTGCTCGAGAGCAGCCCGTGCAGCCACATAGCGCTGTTCGAAGAAAGCCTTGCGAATGTTCGCCAGCTCTGCTTCGGTCTTGTCTTTGACCTTGTTGGCGAAGTCGAGCTTCTTGCCTTCGCCGGTGAAGTTCTTGGCGAGGAAGCCTGCGTTGAGAGCAGCCACATCGTTCGTGGAGTCCGGAATCTCCGCACCGAGCTTGTTCAGCAAATCGCGCACCACCGGCACTTGCTTCTGCACGAAGGCGCGAGCAGCGAGGACTGTGTCGACCATGGCACTGGCTGCAGCTGCCGACGTCTCCGACTCAGCCTTCTTGATATTGGCGGCGTCGATTTTGCCGGCTATCAGCAGGTTCAAGCAGGCAGCCAGTTCGTCTTTGGCTTCTGCTACTTCGAGGTCGGGGTTGGCCACCGCTTCGTTGAGCAAGGTCAAACCGCCTGCCACCATCTCTGGTGTCTTCGGCTTTTCCGGATAGTTGATATCCATGGGCTGACTGCGTGCCAGGGCGATTTTCGCCTGGGCCGCTTCGATCAGCTTGGTGGTGCCGGCGAGGCTATCCTTCAGGCTGATTGCTCTGTCGAGCATGGCCTTCAGGTTTTCCACACCGCGCTCCACTGCTTCCGACTTCTCGAAAGCCGTAAGCGGGTTGGACATCATCAGGTCGAGGAAAGCGTCACGCGCGGCGGTGAGCTGGCCGTAGGTGATCTCGTAGGGCGAAAAGTTCAGACCCTTTTCCACCAGCACCACGCGAGTTTTGTCGACCGAAGCGAGCAGGCCTTCGATGTCCTGCTTGTTTTGCTCGGCGCCGTCCATGGAGTCTTTGATCGACTTGCAGTCGGTGGTCGCCGTTTTGAACAGCGCTTCCATGTTTTCGAGCAGTTCGTTCGGCGCGTAAGTAGCTTCCGCCACAATCGAACCGAACATGCTGCGCTGCTCGATAGGCAGTGTCTCGCCGGTGATCGTTATTGGCGTGACGGTGAGGCGAGCGGCGGCCTTCTTGAGCTTGCCGATGCTGAAGATGTTGGCCGACTTGATGTCAGCTTCCGACTGATTCATCATGCCGAGAGCGGCATTGACGCGCACGGAGAGGTCGGCGTAGGCCTGAGCCGCAACCTTGAACTTGGCCAGCGTCTCATCCTTGAAGCGACTGGACCACTGTGCACCCATGTCTTTGAGGAAGCCCCAGTAGGCCTTCTCCAGCGACAGGTAGTTGATGTTGCCCGGCTCGAACTTGCCCTTCCACTCATCCAGAGCCTTGACCGCCGCAGCTTTCGCATTCCTGAAGAGCACGAAGAGGACAATCAAAGTGATCAGAATCAGCAGAGGGATGCCGTACATAGCCAGGTTCATGGGCAGGTCGGCCATGAACTTTGCATGTTCGCGAGCTTCTTGCTCGGCGCGAATCTGGTTTTGACGGGCCTGTTCGGCGGCAGCGATCTTGGCCAGACGGTCACGTTCAGCTTGCGCCACACGATCTCGCTCAGCCTGCTTGACGTCGGCGATGTGCTGTTCGAGCTTGTAGTTGGCTTCCTGCGCAATCTTCAGGCCGAAAGCCTTGGGCATGCGTGGGAGCAGGGCCGACGGGTTGCCGCCATTGAGGTTCTTACCGTACTGGTCGAGCACGGGCACCATGTTGTTGATAGACACACCAAGGGAAGCCAGAGCCGGCGAAGTGTTGATGGCATATGAGCTCTTGGTCCAATCCGTTTCCAGACGAACCACGAGAATGACCACTGCCTTATCGGCCGAAAATCCCTTCTGCCCACCCCAATTGCCGATCAGATCGTCGAGACGTTCGATGGCGAATGAGACGTTTGGATTCTTCGGTTCATCGCCCTTGAGGGACATGACGAAGTAATACTCGACACCATGTTTGGCGCCCTCAGCTTTGAGTTGAGCTTCCAGGCCGTCGAGATTGACAGGGTTGCTGCCGGATTCGAGGGCGGGATCGAGGTACACATGTTGGCCGGGACGAAACTGACTGCCCTTGGGCAACCAAGTTGGTCCGGCGGCGAAAGAAGCTGATGTGAATCCCACCAGAAGCACAAAGGCCAGGATGGGACCAAGCAGCTTTAGGATGCGGTTGCGCATAGTAAAAGCCTCCATAAAGATTTGAAAGAGTTCAGGCAGTTCGCGCAAGGCAAGATGCGACGGCGCTTTTGGCTGAACGGTGAACGATTTAGGAACACTGAAGTAGAACGAGTTTTGCCTACAGGTCTAACCCGGGGTTGAAGAAGAAGCGGAAAGTGCGTTGTTGCTGTTTTTTGTTTTGCCGGTTTTTTTGTTGAGAGGAGTGTAGGTAATGTGAACCTACAATCGTGGGGCAGCCGTTGCCAGAGAGTTATTACTCATCTGTTACTTCCGTCAGGTATAGACGTTGGGACTTGTGCGGCCGTCCGGCGAGCGGACTTGCCTCACCCGGTCAGCGATTCGAGTCACGAAAGTGCGGCGGACATCCTATAAAGATCGCCGCCTTGACAACTTAGCTGCGGCTAATATTGGTGAGGCTTAATCAGCCCTTGGCTAGTTCGGCTCTGAGAGGTATGCGTAACATTCGTAATGTTTTGCCGGAAGAAAGCATCAAAACTGCCCCTCACTCAAGGTTTGCGGCATCAGCCGCGCAAGTTTGCCGAGGGTATATGCAAAGGCTATAAAAAACTCGTGAACATCAATGTTAAGCAACTTAAGCAGATCGCTTCATAATCGAGATAGGCAGCGGTTCGCCTTAACAATTTCTTTCGAACGGCTAGCGCTACCCGTGGTACCAAAACCAGCGCAGCAATAACCCGCATCAATGTTGCAAAAAATTGAGCAAAAACGCGAGTCGCGCTAGTTATCAATGCTTGTTAATAGGGCGCCAGCAAGCGATTAATAATTGCGCTGAAACAGCCATGAACAGTGACTTTATGGTCGCAACTGATTTAATGTTGATTGGTCAAAAGCGATTATTTTCTTGCTGTAGTCGGCAAACATGGCGCCGGGCGGCGGGCCTTAGTGCTCTTTAATAGCTTCTCTCTTGAGTCTCTATAGGGAATATCACTAGATTCATGGTCTCTTCTCTTCATCCCAAAAATTCATCGCAGTAATTCTTCCAGACAAACCCGCCCTGCCATTGCCAAATTTTCTGCTTCCACTTAGTGGCGAGTAGGACAACGAGAATGGCTTGGGTAAAACGTTCTGGGGATACATAGTGAAAGTGTCGATGATGATTCGAAGAAGTATTTACCGAAATTACTGCAACGTAACTCTGAGAGTGGATCCGCCCTCTTATGGTTTGTTGCGGTTCGGTTTTCAACTGAGTTTTTGTTGCGAGCAGCGGATCTACCCGTAACACAAACATCGAGGATATGCCATGAAGCTCAAGATTTCACTAGCGAATTCAATCAAGTCGCAAGACTCATTGGGGTTGGGTGCGACACCAATGCTGCTCTTGTGCAAACTGACCGGCCACGGGCTGGGCAGTCAAATTCAAGCTTTCGACCAGACCGTCGGTGGCGTCATCGCAAACCATATCGAGCAGGAGAATTTCCACGGCAATCGTGGCGAACACTTCGTTCTCGAGCTGGATCAAGATGGTGCCCCGGATCACGTCATGGTTATCGGTCTCGGTTCTCCGGACAAATTCGACAGCCAGGCAATCACGCAGCTCGTCGACCTGGCAGTGGAAAACGCCATCGCCAGAGGCTGTTCGAAGCTTTCCATTCCGATTCTGCCCAACCGGCAGTCGCAAGCCATCAACCTTCGCGGCCAAGCCCACCTGATCAAAGTGGCCGCGGAAAAGAAAGTTGCCACCTACGGCAATAAGAGCGGGGAACTCGAAATCGAACTGGTCTGCGCACCGCAGGCCGCACAGCATCTGGCCAAAGGTCTCTCATGCAAACGCATGGCTGCCAACGGCACTTGCTGCGACGACAAGTAAACACCGCCAATTTTCGGCACAGGGTCTGGCTTTGGGAAGTTGTATGCGGGATGCATATAGCTTTTCCAGAGCCAGGCTCTTGTGTCTTTTTTAGATCTGGCCGGATTTCTAAAGCTGATCGAGAGGCAGCCCCTCCTCTCCTTAATCTCAAAGAGGGCGCATGAAAGTAGAATTCGACAAAATCATCTTCGGCGGCAGATTTCTTTTGCTGCCTATGTATCTGGCATTGAGTCTCACTCTTGCCGTTTACACTCTGCGGTTTCCGGTGCAGACTTTTAGTTTGCTCTATAACGCACTGAGTTTTTCTGACACGCAAATATTGGTGGCGGTGCTGCACCTGCTCGATATCATCATGGTCAGTCATTTGATTGTGATGATTATGATCGGCGGTTATGTGCTATTCATCAGAAGTAGTGTTGAAGAACCAAAGTTGAAGTGGCTCGGTCATATCGACCCTGGTACTCTCAAGGTCAAGATGAGCATGTCTATCCTAGGCGTCTCCAGCATTCACTTGTTGGAAGCCTTTTTTTTGACAGTGATTATACTATATGATCAAGTAAATATGCTGCCAAAAATGATGTTAGGAAAAAACAGTCAGGTTTAAGGCCTGACTGTTTTTTGTTTAGTGCGTTGTTTGGTGCTCGAAGTGCGTTTAGTGAGCGCAGCCGCAGCCGGCCTTCTTCACTTCAACTGTGGCGGCCGCAGGGGGCGTCACGGGTGTTGCCGGAGTTGTCTGGTCAACGGGTGCAACGGTGGTCGGGTTGGTGACGACAGGAGCTTTCTTGGTGCCGCAGGTGCAATCTTTCTTGGCTTTGCCGCACTTGCCGCCGCATTTGCAGCCGCCGGTTTTTTGGGAAGTCATGGGGGTCTTTCGGGGAATTGAAT
>JADYXQ010000207.1 GCA_021772135.1 Candidatus Obscuribacter sp. | reverse complement strand
GAATAGGTGCCTCTGTTCCTAAACCAGAGGCAAATTTTTCTATCGAGACGATCACGGCATCGCCACGACCAACCATCAAGCTTCTTACAAAAGAATTTGTGATGGAAGGCTATCGCAATCGTAGAGAAGTTTTCACCGAATCTACTGTTTTACTGACTTTCGATTACGGCGGCCTTGAATTTGATCCGCCAAAAATGCAAGAGTGCCGCACGATAGACGGCAACAAGATTTTAATTCACAAGAGAGATCTGGCAACCGAAGAGGCGTGCTTAGAGCAGATCGAGAACATTGGCTTGCTTGATATAGGAGACACGATTCACGATGGCGTCGCCCTGACTTTTCCTGATGATGAGCCGCAAGAGTGGATCGATTTTGTCAGCAAAGTTTTGCCCCTGCTGAAATCGCAGGGTTGGCAAATAGAATTTGATAAATCTTTTGCCTACAACATTGTGGTGCCTGACGACGAGTGGACCATTGAGGCGACGCAGAGTTCTGATTTCTGGTTTTCACTAGACCTGGGCATTACTGTCGATGGCGAAAGAGTGCCTCTACTACCCATCATTCACCGGGCATTGCGGCAAGTCACCGGCTCTGAGCCATTGATTGAAATTGAACAACTTAATCACGACGGAATTTTCTATGCACCACTTCAAGATGGTCGCATCATTTCACTTCCGTTCGATCGCGTTAAAGGCATTGTCAGCGCGCTGTTAGAATTATTTGACGGACGCAGTGATGTGCCGGAAAATGCAGAAGTCACTATCGCTCAAATCATCAATTTACAAAGAGCCATGGCTGAAAACATCGGCCAGAACGAATTGTGGTTGGTGGGCGACAAACTTGCAGCACTGGTCGATAAAATCAAAAACTTTGCTGGAATTGACAATGTCCAACCGCCCCCAAGCTTTTCAGCAGAACTGAGACCATATCAATTGGAAGGTCTAGCATGGCTCAATTTTCTCCGCGAATTTGGCCTGGGAGGCATTCTCGCTGACGATATGGGTCTGGGCAAAACCGTGCAGACACTGGCGCACATTGCTCTCGAAAAGGCCGAAAACCGGCTTGATAAGCCTTTTTTGGTAATATGCCCGACATCGGTATTGCCCAACTGGCTAAGCGAAATTGACAAATTTGTTCCTCAATTGAAAGTTACTGCACTGATAGGCCCCAATCGCGCCGAAAATCACTTTAGAATTGCCAGCTCAGACATTGTAGTCTCGACTTATCCACTGGTAGTGCGCGACGAGAAAACTCTGGTTAAACAAAAATGGAAAGCTGTAATTCTCGATGAAGCGCAAGCCATCAAAAATCCAGGCACTCTAATTTCAAAGACCGTCGGAAAACTGCACAGTGATTACAAGATCTGTTTGACCGGCACGCCTATTGAAAATCATTTAGGCGAACTCTGGGCACAGTTCAATTTCCTGATGCCTGGCTTCTTAAAAGACCTTCCTACATTCAACAAAAGTTTTCGCTGGCCCATTGAAAGACAAAAGAACAAGTTTTTGCAAAAACTGCTTGCCACAAAAGTCAGGCCTTTTTTGTTGCGCAGAACCAAAGAGCTCGTGGCCAAAGAGCTTCCGGCAAAAACGATCATTATCAAAAACGTTGACCTTGACGGTGAGCAGCGCGACCTTTACGAAACAGTGCGCTTATCTATGTACGAAAAGGTCAAAGATGCTCTCGCCTCCAAAGGTCTGGCCAAAAGCCAGATAATCATTCTCGATGCCATGCTTAAACTGCGGCAAGTTTGTTGCGACCCTCGCCTTGTGCCCCTGGCGGCGGCCAAAAATATGCAATCAACGGTCAAGTTAGATTTGCTGCTCGAAATGCTTGAAGAGCTGATTGACGAAGGAAAAAGTATTTTACTGTTCTCCCAATTTACAAGCATGCTCGATCTGATTATTCCTGAATTAGAATCGCGAAAAATTGCATTTGCGCAGATTCGCGGCAGCACTAAAGACCGGGCTACGCCGGTGAAAGATTTTCAGAGTGGCAGCGTAAAACTCTTTCTCTTAAGCCTCAAGGCCGGCGGTACCGGGCTTAACCTCACTGCCGCCGACACGGTTATTCACTATGACCCCTGGTGGAACCCTGCCGTTGAGAATCAAGCTACCGATAGAGCGCATCGTATCGGCCAGAAAAAAGCAGTATTCGTATTTAAGTTAATCGCATCGGGCACCATAGAAGAACGTTTGCTGGAGCTTCAAGAAAGAAAGCGCGCCATTGCCGACGGCATCTTTGACGAAGATAATGCCTTGCCCTCAAAACTAACTGCTGCCGACATCGAATCATTATTTACGCCGCTGCCCACGGGAAAAAGACGAGAGCGCAAACTAATCACAAAGCAGTAACAACTCTCAGGTAAATTCGTTTTCGTAGAGCAGGCAATGCAACGGCACCCCAACGTTGACTCACCACCTGCAACTTTAAAACACTTACTAGAGGTATTGCATCATGGTAGAAGTATTTAACCACGCACAAGTTTCAGACAATGTTGTCGCTAACAACAACGAGCTTTCGCACAGCCAGAACCTTGCCGTAGAATCCTGGCAAGAAAGAGAGAAAATGAGTTTGAAAAAAGCGGTGCCTAACAAAGATGGTGGTCTAAAATCTCTCGATTTCGATGACATTTATACCAAGAAAGAAAGCGATCCAAGCTTAGCGGAAGGTATGGGCAAAAAATTTGTCAACAAACCCGAATTTGACGGTGGTATTAAAAAACCTCTTGCTGAAGATATGCCTGGCGGCAAAGAACAAGTTAAAGTTCCTCGCGATGGTGGCCCTAAAGCCCCTACAGAGTCAGACATAATCAGAAACAAGAAAGAGAAGTCGCTTTTGCAATATGACAATTTTTCCAATGACTACAAACCGCTAAAAAAGCACCAACACTAAATTAGTTAACTGGAAACACACTGAATAAAAACCTCGCCCTACCGGCGAGGTTTTTATTTTAGAGATTCAAAACGCTGCTGTTTAAATCAGAGATATCTTTGTACATCCGCTGAATCAATGCCCGCAAGTCCACCAGAAACTCCGAGCGCGCCCTCAATATATCTAGAGAAATTTTGCGGTCTTTCGAGACATCGGTGACGGCATTGATAAACGCATCTGCCTGGCTGCCTTTGCCTAAACCACGATAAGACTGCCAGCTTTTCAGCAAGGTCGCACGCCTGGTTTCACTATTTGTAGAATTGGCCGGCACGCCCTCTACATAGCTCCAGATTACGGGGTCATAGCCTGCGCCCTGATATTTTTTTCCAAAAATAGGCGCGAGCATATTACCCTGACCGACATTGGTTTCGGCACTTTTATATTTGCCCTGGTGCAGACCAAGTAGCGGTAAACCAACAGCAATTGAGTTGCCGGTGATACCAAAAATGTTAGGCACCGGCGCGGCATATTTAATGCCTGATGCCGAATCGAGAATTCCCAATGTGCCCGAGCCCACGAATGTGGCGATGTTATTAAGCATGACGGCGCGATCATGTTTTCCCGAAAAATAAGCCAGCTGTTGATTGGTCACCGCCAGGTCACCGTCGACGTTTGCTAACGCTTCTTCCAGCTCGAGGGCGGCATACTGCACCGAGCGCGAGACTTTCTGGCGCAACAGCATGATTTCAATCATTTGTTCACTCGACTGCGCGCCGCTAGCATTCAAGTCTTTTGCGCTCAAAATCTCAAGCGTATCGAAAATTCCCAGACGTTTGGCCAACTGTTTTGCATCTGCAGTCAGACTTGAAAAATCGCCGGCACGCAAATCTACGGGTTTTTCATCGGCACGCACCGCCGAGCAAAAAACTGCCGACGCCGCAGCGGCCAACACGGCAGCGCATATATAATTGTAATAGACATTGCGCATATAGTTAGTAATGCAGTGCCAATCAGGGTTTGATTAATTGAACGCCCCCATGATTTCACATTGAGCGCAAAATTACTCACCCTCGCCAAAATCATTTTTCAGCTGTTCGACCAGATCGCGAATGCCTTTCCAGTTGGGATCGCTTTCATCAATTTTGGTGACGCGGTGCAAACAGTCTTCGGCGGCCCGAAAGTCTCCCTGAATGGCATATACTCGCGACAGGTGCAACCAACCATTGATATAAAACGCATTGATTTGCACCGCTTTGATGAGCAAATCCTGCGCTTTTTCCAGCTGGCCCTTTTTGATCAATAAAGAGCCCAGATTGCCGTAAGGCCATTCGAAATCAGGATATTCACTGACCAATCGCTCGAACATTTTCTGCGACTCGTTTTCATTAACGAACATCTGGTTGTAGCCTTGAATATTGAGCTGCTCGGCCATGAGCGGCACAGGATAGCGGGGAATTTTCGAACGCAAAAAGCATCGTGCCTTTGTGCCTACGGGCCCGTCTCCATCAATTTCAATGGCCGCAGTCAAAGCGTCGCGAGCTTGCTCGGTCCAACCCACCTGCTTATAGCGCACTGCCAGCTGCCAGTATTCTTCTGCACTCAAGCTCTCCGGCAACTCTCTGGGCGGCGGTTCAGGATGCGAGCGGTCAGTGAGTGCGCGGCGCCGCTTTTGCACATATTCCTGGGCCTCTACTTCTGATAAACCGATAGAAAGCAGCTGGTCTTTCATAGCCGTGAGCGGATCAGATAAGTCGCCTTCATCATTTTTGCCTTGACCATCTTCCGCACTGGCTTCGGCGCGGGCTTCGGCCTTATCCAAAATAAGGCGATCTTTTTCACTGTTCACCACTTCTTCTCGCGTCAATTGCTGCAAGAGCTGCATTAAAGCCTGGGCGAAATTAGCACCCTCGTCAGAATCTTTTGCTTTGGCGGACTTTTCGGCACCGTTCTCGTTTGGCGCTGTAGTGTCAGCTCCCCTCGCATCATCATTTTCAGTCTGCTCGGTACTCAACTTCGGCCCGCCGCACTGGGATAGCCGCGAGAAGGCCTTAGCGGCATGATTATGCCGACCCATCAATGTATACAAAGCAATTAAACGTTGATACTCACGAGCGCTTAGCCCATCCGGCACTTCTTCAGGAGGCTGCTGATTCATAGGACGCTTGAAACCACACAAGAAAGCCTGGTATCAGTGGCGCTTCATTGGTGCAAGAAAATTCTGCTTTTGCGGCGCCAGCTGCTTACTACTAGCATTTACCCGATCTATCAAAGACCAATACAACGGCTCGCCCGTTCTTTGCGGCTCGGCCCTGTCGGTGCGTACGACTTTTTTAAAAACAGGGTCGCCGCCAAAGAAATCATTGCCTACATCGTACAAAACGCGGGCTCCCACCAGTCCGAAACCGACCAATTTGGTTTTGGGAATTAAACTGAGCACGCCCCCTGTTACAGCTGCGCCATCCATGGCGGCCTCAGCAATATATTTGTTGCGATTGCCGTACAGATTGCTGCCTGTGGCCATTTTCAAGTCGTCATAGAGGTCGATACCATAGGTAGCACCCATAAGCGGTGCGGCCACCGGGCGGAATCTATAGCCAAGGCCCAAAATGGCGGCACCTTTGGCCGTGGTCAACACCGGATAGCGGTCAAAATTGCTTTCTTTCTCGTAGACAAAATTAAAACGCTTGTCGGAATCTTGCAGCAATTTAGCCACATTTTCAGATGGAACCAGGAACGATTCGCCTGGTTTATCAGGTGTAATATTGGTGGCCACGCCCACAGTTTCGCCACGGGCATTACTCACGGGGCCGCCTGAATTGCCGTGATCGATTCCGAGCTTAGCGTGCAGCCTTGATGTGCCCAAAAACTTCTCAGCATCGCGCTTGTAACTGTCGGCATCTTCGGTGTAAACGCCCTCAGTGACCTTCATCCAGAGAGCAACATCGCGCTCTGGCTGTAAGGCTTTATAGCTATCGGTGCTTCTGTAGTTTCCGAAAGTGCTGGTGGCCTGGCTGACGCCGTTCGGATGGCCCGAAGCGACAAGTGTATCGCCTTTGACAAGAGCCTGGCTGGAGCCTAGTTTGACGGCTTTCGACTGAGCGTGCAGGCCTTCGACATCGAGCACCGCCAGATCGCTGAATTCGTCGACTTTGCTCACCCGTGCGGCAAAATGCTCGCCGCTCGGTGTTTTGATGTCGATAGATTTGGCGTCACCCACCACGTGCAAATTGGTGACCACCTGTTTGCCGTCACCGACGATGAACCCGCTGCCGAAACCGCGAGGGCCGCTATCTGAGCTAACCGTGATGAAGACTGTGGATTTTTTCGCCTGTTCGGCAGTCTGGGCCGAAATTACTTCTTGCGACAGCTTCGCTCCGGCATCGTCAGCTTGGGCGCCTCCCATCCGATCGGCATGATTCTGCATTTCTTTGCCGAAGATCTCTAATTTTCGAGCCAGTGTACTGTCTGTCATGTTTTAGATATTAAAAGCAGAAAGATAAGAAGTCAGTGGGGAAACTACGTAGTTTCACGACTTATTCACCTTGTTGAACTTACATTGGGTTCACTGAGCTATGCGCGCCCCCGCTGCCGGAGTAATCGAATGTCTATAAGAACTCTATTTGCCGACCATCATCTTGAATCTTACGCACAACCAGCTATAGCTGCTCCACCACTGTCGATCAAAGAAATCTGGAATGATTTCCGCTTTCCATACGGCAGCACTGGTGTCGACGTTGAGTGCAAAGACAATTTCGCTGTGGCCGCAGCAGAAAAAACTCGCGCCACTCAAAACGACCACTTACTAATTCGCGGCAACGATCAGCTCGATGCCATTAACAAACACCTCGATGCCGTGCCGCTAAATCGTGTGCAAGAAGGCGACCTCGTAGTTCTCAGCGGTCGGCCCGGACGTCGCGAACAGTGGGGCATTGTCACCGAAGGCAAAAACGGCGAACTTTCCGTGCACCACACCGATAGCCACTACTGGTCGAAAACATCTTTGACCGAACTGGCTCGCGGCTCGCGTCTACAAGAAGCTTACCGCCCCAAAACTGCCAGCTAACCGTTTAATCTGCTACCGCCTGTCCCGCTGTTCAAATTCAGACTTTTATCGCATGATAAGAAAGACTGGAAGGAGTGGCAATGGGCAGGCGGCAAAATTTGGTTTTGACAATTTTGCTTTGCGGCGCGGCAATAATGTCGCCTGGTGCCCACGCAGATGATAAGCCGGTCTACATTCTCGAACAAGAATTGCGCAGCATTGGCAGACAAACAACGTTTATCAGCGATAAGGCTGTAGCTACTAAACAATCAGGTCTGAATCGTCGCACACTACTGCGGGCGCCATTGTGGAATGTGCTGATAATCAACGACGATAGTCACACTTGGTTTGAAAGCCCGGCGAAAAGCAATACCGGTTTAATCATGCAACGAGTGATGCTTTTCGAAGGCGGCAACTTCGACAAGTTGAAATGGCTGCCTGTGGAAAACGGCACAATAGGCAGCATCGCGGCCACGCGCTATGTGGAGGCGCCGTTTGCAAAAAACTGGAAAATGAATCACAGCGCCTTCGAATTTGTCGAAGAAGAAATTCGCCGCAATGGCTTCTGGACCGCTAAAGACGAACTGGTTTCAGCTCCCGCTGCCAATGCTCTGGCTCGCACGCAGGGTATGCCTCAAATTGGAAAAGTGCCTTTGCGTTTCTACCACATCACTAACGTAGCCGGAAAGTCGAAAATTGTTGTTGAAACTTATAGCTGCAAACCATCAAAAGTGAGCATTGCAAACTTGTCTGTGCCTGCCGATTACAAGCGAAGCCGCAGTGAATTCGACGGTTCAGTGAAGGGTGGCAGCATGATGGACGCCTTCTTTCCATTAACGACAAAAGGAAAATAATCTTGAAATTTTTCTTTTTGCTGCGAGTCGGTATCATCGCCGGTAGTTTAGCAATTAATGGTCTTCGCGGATTTGTGTGGGTGATTTTACTAAATCTGCCATCAGTACTGGTGGCTCGATAATTTGAATCAAACAATCAGCACTGTGCCGTTATTTCT
>JADYXQ010000206.1 GCA_021772135.1 Candidatus Obscuribacter sp. | reverse complement strand
TGTCTATCTAATTGGCCATTAGTTGACCGGTCTATTAAATATATGAACTAAAAAAATCACTGTGGTGAAACATGGCATTGCTTGTAGTGGCATTGCAAACAAGAGGGGAGGCAATTGCCTCCCCCTTGAGTGAAGTGAACTAACGTGTAATGCGTGCGGCTCAAAGGCCGGCACTTGAAGCGTTTGTTCTCAGAACGCGCTCAAGGCCGGCGGAAAATTTAAGCCAGACGGCTACAGATTTCGATCAGGCTGGCAGCAACTTTTTCATTGGCCGCGGTGGGCGCAATGGTGCCTTCGATGGTGCGAACGCCGGTGGCAGTGTCGTTCTTGGGGAATGACCACTTGATACCGGGAATGCTTTCGAGACGGGCGCGAGCGCCGTTGTTACCCTTGAACTGACTGCTGCTGGCGCCTTTCATGGAGACAAGAACAGTGCGACCGCTCTCGGTCTTGTTGATGGTGACAACAACTCCGCGCTGGTCGAAAAGCTTGCCGCCTTGCGTCATTTCGATGGGGCATTCGGCCGGAGACTTGAGTGTCTTGACGGCGGCTGCGGGTCTGGCGGTGCCCAGTCGATTGAGCGGCGGATTGCTTTTGACGGGTTGGGTTGGGCGTTCAACGCGGCCCTTCTTCATGGTCATGCACTCTTCGGTGAAAGCGAACATGGGCTTAGAAGTAAACCAGCCGATCACTGTGACGAGAGCGCTGACGAGCAGAGTCTGATTGGGGGTAATGTCCCAACCGAATCTGGTGGCAGCAGCGCCGAGGAGGAACCCGCAGAAAACGCCGCCGGCGAGTGAAAGGGCGCCGTGCAGCGTATTGACTTTGATGCGTTGTTTTTGGCAATGGTCCATCAGGATCTCCGTTTGAGTTGGTATAGAGGCTTAAATAGCCTGCTGAAACAGTCCCGACGCAAGTTGTCCACGCATAATGCTGGGCTGAGAAACTTGGCGAGTAGTGGGACTGGTGTGTTTTAGGTTTAAAACTAACTGTAAGAAAAGAAGATTTTGAGAACGTATGGAACTTAGATCATTGCCATAGTCAGCTCAAATGAACAGTTCGTAATTAAAGGCAGAACGCCGGTCAATGCTGAAGAATGTCTGAACTTATCTCGTTTGAGTTCGCATTAGCTTTTGAAGCTACTTCTCATGCGTCTGTGAGCGATCAAGCCCAAGCTGGTTTTGCCGCTTTTTAGCGGGAGCATTTTTGTCTGTTTGCAGCAAAAGGTTAACTGCAACTTCTTTGTCGCCCGTTTTTAAGTCGATTAGCGCGGGTGGCGCAACTACGCTCCAGTGTAAAAGTCTTAGGCAAAAGGGAATAAAGCCAGTGGTCAAACAGGAGTCAAATTGAATATACAGACTGGCCGTCGGCAAGGTAGAAATTTTGAAATTCGTTTGCCGGGTCAAAGTATTTTTCTTTCTCTGCTTGTTTTCAGCCAGCGTCGTCGTCCAGGCGCCCTGTCAGTCTAAGTCGGCAGCAACCACTGCCCATGCGGCTTCGCTCATGCAGCCGCCTGCTGCAGGTCAGGTCTGGTCTTTGCGCCAGAGCAGCATTTTGCTCGGTGATTTTGATGTGCTCGTTGGCGTTTCCGGTTTGAGGGCATCGTGTAAGCGCTCTGGCATCACTTTTGTTTCCCGGCCACCTTTGTGGCAGCCAATCGGCTTCTCCGGCCGCTCTCAATCAGTTTGGTATACCACAGCGGCTCAATTTCATCCTGCTGAAGCACTAATGAAATCGCTTTCGGTATTTGGCGGCATACCGAATGTTTCCAACATTCCCCTGCATAAACGTGGGCGCAAAGTGGTGTACGGTCTCGATTGTCTTGATATGGCCACAGACGAAAAGTACGCAGCGGCGCAACTTGTACAATGCAAGCAGGGATACATCAGCAATTTGCAAGCCCGCTCCGCGGAATATCAGGGTGCGCAGCTAGGCCTTCCCGCCCCGGTTTTAACAATGTTGGAGAATATATACGGCCTTCCCCACGGCAATACTTTGCCATTGTTTTTTCGCTATATCAACTTCAACCATGGTGTCAAACTGATTTTGATGACTAAAAGTTGTTCTGTGACAACGCCCGCTAATGACTGGCTGGCTGTGCCGAGCGGCCTGAAGAAAGTTTCTTCTTTTCAAGAATTACAGATGGATGCCGGTGCCAAATCAGGTATCGAAAATTTGTTTTGATCACTCAGTCATGACGCCCATTGCTTGCAAGCGCGCTACCAGATCGTCAATGCCCTGGAAATGCACCACATTCATTCCTACTTCGGATGCGGCAGCAACGTTTTGCGGCAGGTCATCAATGAAAACGCACTGTTCGGCGCTGAGCTTACTTCGTTTTAGAACTTCGTGGTAAATATCGTGTTTAGGCTTGACGTGTCCGATTTCGAAAGACAAAATCAATTCGTCGAAGTGGCGATTGACCTGATAACTGTTGTCGATAAACTGCCAGTGCGCTTCATTAGTATTGGAGAGCAAATAAAGTTTACACCTCCGCTTCAGTGATTGCATCAGTTGGGCCATGGCTAAATTTTCACGGAAAGTAGCATTCCAGAGCGCATGGAACTCTTTGTCAGTGATTGGATTTGCGTTGCCGTAAGCCACCATTTGCTCATTAATAGCGGCGATGAAGTCAGCGGTTTCAATGTGCCCGTGTTCATAACCGAGTGAGCCAATGTGCTTCAACACCAGTTGAAATTGTTCCTGGCTGATACCGGCTCTGGTGCAAAAGCCCTGGCAGACCGCTTCCCACTCGAAATCGATGAAGACGTGCCCCATATCGAAAACTATCAGTTGAATGTCGTGACTCATGATTGCCTTGTAGATACTGCTTTAGAATGATACCAATTAGTAACAGCACAGAATCAAATTGAAATTCAACTGGGAATTTTTTACCACTACCAAAGGCATCTTGCTGACGACAGGGGTGATTTTATTGTCTTCTGCCGCCGCTGCGATTGGCTGCATTGCCTTTGTTTCGCAGCAAATGGCAAGTTCAGATGAAGATACCGATATGCCCCAACTACCTGTGCGCGAGGTGTTCGAACTGGTCTTCGATGAAAAGAAGACAGAACTTCTGGGTCGCGCCGAACTGTCTTTATTGGAGGCTTTTACTCAGGGTGTAGTGAAAAAAGACTATAAAAAAGCCCACGACTCAAAATCAGTATTTGCGTAGCTGAGTCAGACGGCATCTGGCGGATGCTCTGGAAGCACAGAATCGATACAAAGACGCTCTTGCAATTTACAGAGAAAACCTGGCAATTGCCGAGCGCATAGATCAGCGTAAAAATTCCAAAACGCAGCCGCGGACAGCCAAGGTACTATGGCCCTTAGCCAGATGCTATGAAAATAACTTTGATTATAACCAGGCCTTTGTAGTGTATGAAAAGCTTCTTGTCGTCGCTGCCAGAGGCACTGACGCTAAGGATGATCAGGCAAGCATTTTTTCCACTCAGAGTTATTTACGCAGGCGGCAGCATCGCTATGTCGAGGCCCTGTCACTGTCAAACCGGGCGGTGGCCCTCAATGCTAGTGACTATTATTTGGTCACGCGCGCCTTGATCAATGAAGATCAAGGCAATTACAATGCCGCTCTGGCTGATTTTGATCGAGCGTTGGCACAGGGTAACGGCCCGTACTGGTATTACCACCGCCGCTCACGTGCGCACACCGCTGCAGGCCATACTGAAGCGGCCATTGCCGATGCTTCTCAGTCAATCAAACTCAATAGCAAAGATCCAGACGGACTGGTGATGCGGGCTGACGCTGAAATGAAAGCAGATCGTGATCAAGAGGCGCTGGTTGATTACAGCAAAGCTCTGGAGATGGAACCTGCTTGCCCGCAAGCTCTAGGCGGAAGAGCGGCATTGTACGAAAAAAACGGGGAGCATCAAAAAGCGATTGATGATGCGACTAAAGCGTTGAAATCAGGTCATTTAAAGCCTGCTCGACACTTTGACGACGATTACAAAATTGATGTGGCCGGTGGAAAAATGCCGCTCACCATAGTCACTTATCAGATTCGCTGTAAGGCTTATAAAGCTTTAGAAAAGGGTGCGCAGGCTGCTATTGATGCAGCTGCCGCTACGAAAGGCGAACAAGAGTGGCGTCGATTTATCAATCTCATTGCCAACTAATCTTTCGACAACCAACTATATGTATGCATAGAATGACGGAAAAATCCAAGCAACGGAAAAGCAAAGCCTGTAGGCCTGCTCTTCGTTGCTTGGACCGCAAGAAATTTCTTTCCTGCTAAGCGAAACGACCCAGCTTGCGCTTAGATAATTTCGTCGATCAGGCCGTGGCTGAGAGCCTCTTCCGGCGTCAACCACCAGTCGTGATCATTGCACTTGGCCTGGAGATCTTCCATCGACAGCTTGCCGCCGGTGCGCTCCGACATGTAGGAGAACAGCATTTGCTGCAAGCGCTCCATGTTGGCCTGCTTCTCATCGAGGTGGCTGCTGCTGCCCCCGAAGATTGCAGAGACCTGGTGGATCATGAAGTAGGCATTGCGGGTCATGCGGCGATGAGCACCGGTCTGCGACAGGAAGCCACCCATCGAAGCGGCCATGCCGTAGATGGTGGTAGTGAGATTGGTGCCACGACGCTTGGCCAGGTCGAGGACGTCCATCGCTCCTGCACCCGAAACCACACAGCCACCAGGCGAGTTGATCAGCAGGTCGACTGCCGGCACCTGGCGGCGAATGAAAGCATTCATCGACTGGGTGACGCCGGCGCAGGAACCAGGAGTGACATCGTTAAACAGCACCACCTGATTGGTGTCTTCGAAGCTGTCACTGCTGTCGTAGCGCGTCATGCGCATCAGCTCGGCCTCGGCGAGATTCTTGCGAATGGCTGCCTTATGCCGACGGGCCGTCCAGGTATCGCCTTCTGCGGGAAGGAAGGCGGGGTCGATGAAGTCGGCATGTGGAAGCGCCTGCACTTCGGAACAGATCTCGTCGATCAGTCCGAATTTCAGTGCCTCTTCTGCGCCGATCCACCACTCGCCACCACGATAGGTGTTGTCGAGGATGGTCTGCTTCTCAAGGGTGCTGCGCTCCAGCAAGAGACGCCAGCCGTGCTCTTCCAGAGTGCGGAAGAAGCGGACGGCATCACGATGAGCGTTGGTGTTGCCCTTGGCGGTGCCCTCCACCTCTTTGAGGACAATCCAGCTGCTCGGCGACATCACACGGCGTTTGGCAGCCTGCATGAGAATGGCTGCCTGGGTTCCCATCATGCCCATGTTCGCCACCGTCACCTGCCGGCCGTTCTGCTGGAACAGACGGATGATGTCGTACATGGCGAAAGAGTTGATGTAGTTGCCGCCGCCCGAATTGAGCTGGAGCACGTAGGGCTGTTGCTGCTTGGGCTCTTCCAGTCCCCACTTGGTGAAGATGCGCAAGGCACTGGATGAGGTGGCACTGCCGATGTCGCCGACAATGTCGACCTGACGGTTGCAGATGCCGCCAGCACGGATGCGCGCGATCTTTTCTTCGACGGCTTGCGCCTCGGCTTCGAGCACGGAAACTTGCGCACGCACCAGTTGGTCGCGGAGCGCGATTTGAGAAAGATTGTTTTTCATGGTTTATTTCCTACTGGCTAAATAGCCTCTGTTGCTGCGAAGGCAGCGGTTGAAGCTCGAATTGCTCCGAGCAAGCAAGGCCAAGTTGAACGAATAAATCCGCCCAGTTGGTCATTAGTAAAAAAACTCAAGCCCGGCCGGCGGCTTGACAACTGCGAGCAAAAAAAGGGTTTAAAGGGAAGTTAGCCCGGGATAGGTCACGTTAGTGACTTTCTCCCGGGCTAACTTCTTACCTTCTAGTGATTAGCTCCGACGACGGCCCTTGCTCTTGCTCTTACCCTTGCCCTTGGTGCCGCCGGTCTTCGTCACAGGCTGTGTCCCGGCAGTGATGCCGTGGTCGTTGAAGCCCTTCTCGATGACCGCCTTGTTGGCACCCCCGAGCTGACCATCCGCAGTGATGAACGCGCGACGCATGTCGCGGAACGTCACCTTGCTGGGAGGCACGAGAGCCAGCGCCAGCAGGTAGGTCTGCACGTAGAGTTCGAGCGCCGCCAGCAGCTTGGCCGTGTCGGCTTCAGCTTCGGCGGTGGTGATGTATGCCTCCAGGATGTCGGCGGTAGCCGCACCGGAGATCTCACCGTCATCGTGCACTTCGCCGGTCTTGTCGCGGACCGTCTTGGTGTTGCGCTGCTTGCGAATGCCGTTTGGCGGCAACGCATAGGCGCCGATGATGCGCTTGTCGGCCTTGATTTCGGCAACCGTGAGGGTACCGAACTTGAGCGCGAACCAGTAGGCCATGATCAACTGGCACATGTCACCAGTGCTCTCATGGAGCGCACCACCCTCAGGACCGGGGAGGTCCTTACCGGGAGCCTGGAGCATGACCACGAAGTGGCCATTCTCGTGCCAGGACACGCCGAGGTCGAAACCAATGACCTTGTTCAAGCCATTGGGCAGACCAGAGCCGACGCCGATGTGGATCTCGTAGTTCTCCGGATCGAAGTAAGCATTGTCGGTCACGCTCGGGTCGTTGATGAACACCGGCATGGCCTTCGGCTGCTTCTTCATACCCATCATCTCGAAGAACGCGAGCTGGGTATTGATGGCAACGAAAGTCGCCACCGCCGTGAACATGTCCACTTCCTTGATGGCGTCGAAGTTGAAGGTGCCGTCGGCCGCAGCCTTCGCGGTCACCCACTTCTTGCCCTCACGCACCTTCATAATGAAGCGCTCGTTGGCGAGCAACTTCGGGTCAGGCAGGTTCTCCACGAAGTGGTCGACGACCTGCTCCGGGATAGCCACCTTCGGGTCGGGGATGCGCAAGAAGCACTTCGCCGGCGTGCGGGCGAGACCAGCCTGAGTTGCCGTGCTCGAGATCGAGAAGTGCAACAGCGACTGGTGATACACCACTTCCTTGGTCTTGGCCTTCACCAGGAACAGCATCAGCTGACGCGGCTCGTCGGTGGAAACGGTGACTTCGTAGATGGGGTCGAACTTGCCGTTGTGCTCCGACAGCACCAACTTGACCGAGGCCTTGCCGGTGGGAATCGAAGACTTGAGCGAGAGAGCGAACTCCTTGTCGTCCTTCGCCAGTTTGCTGGTAAGCGTGGCGAATTTCGACTTGGCGAGGGCGATGGCTTCGTCACCACTGATGATGTCACCGAGGCGAACCGGACGACGACCGAACTTCAGAGTCGAAGTGACGTTGAAGATCTTGCCGGCCTTGTCCATGGAAACGTGCACCTGAGCACCGCGAACTTCCAGCTTGTTGCCGTCCTTGAGGACGATAACCTGCGTGAAAGCAATGCGGGAGCCGTAGGGCATGTCTTCGACACTGCCGTCGGTGAGCGTGACATTGCTCAGGCCGAGAGCCTGGGTGATGGTGCTCGATGCCAGGAAGCGGGTGGCATGCTGCTTGGCGTCGCCGAGGAAGGGCTGCGCAAACAGACCAGACGGGCCGGAGAGGTGACGGACGTGACCGGTGCGGTCATAGCCGGGGAGGTCGAGGTCGGGAAACTGCTCAGCCAAACGCGAGACGGCGCTGGTATAGAGCTGCTTCGGCGACTCGGCAGGTTCATTGCTGATGATCGAGTTGAGGACGTGAAGCTTCTTTTCTTGAATATTCATAGTGTTACTCCATTTGGTTAGTGAGGCTGCTGCGACGCGGTCGTGGCAAGCCTCTTGTTAAGAAAAAGGTTTCGAAAAACAGGAACGAAGCAACGGTTCATGGTGAATGCACAATGCGTTCACTCGTGATGCTCGAAGTTCCAGGTCACTCAATCTACTCAGAAACCGTAAAGACAAAGCCTCTGCACATGCTCTAACTTGTTTCGGTCTCATACAAGTCGCACGCGGGGGCGCACGAAAGGTAGAGAAGAGGAATTAGAGTAGAGAGAATGAGTTAAGGCGTGATATTTACGATTCCAGAGATTTTGAAAGAGAGACAGTATGTCTACCGTAGATATATGTGGTTCTCAGAGCAATTAGTAGAAGAATTAGATGCGGTTAATCTATTTTGTGCTGGCGCGGGCTCTCTAAAACCGATGTCTGCCAATAAAGGCTGGTTAAGGCTCTTGGGTTGTAAAGAGGGTCGCGTGGCTTGTGCAAAGAGGGTTTGCAGATATTTTGTGCAAATGGCGAAGCTGCGCTAGGTGATTTTGGTGCGGAGTTAATCTCAGCAGCGTAATTGCCTATGGAAATAGTGTTGCGTTTTTCTTGCGTCAAAGCTGATTTGGCGAGCCTTGCTAGATGATTAAGCGGCTCTAAGTGTGGTAAATACCAGGCCGGTGCCTAGCTGTGCCAGGTATCTAACAGAGACCACTGAAGCTCTAATATGCCTAAAAGACTTGCTGAGCCTAGATTTTAATTGACACCGCGTGGCAGCGTAAGCCGCCCTGGTGCGTATATGCAGAGCATGAATTTTAATGACAGGCAATAAATACACCTTGCTTCTCTTGATAACTTTAGCTTAAGGTCCAACTATCCTTCAACACACATACACCACGAGTCTCCTTTAGTTCCTTAAACACCTAGCCAGCGCACCATTCCTTCGGCAAATTCCTTCAGCAATCAGCTGACTGGTCTCTACCGACGTTTGTGCCTCGAGGTGTCGCTATTGGAATTCGTTGTTGGTGCCGAATGTGATGTTTGGATGTAACCCTTCAGAACTTCGACGAAAAGAGAAACTATGCAAAAACAGCTCAGAATTATCGGCTCAGACGTTTGCCAACCGTGCTCCATTTCGTGCCACGATGGTGACGCCTGTCGCGCTAACAAGTTGGAAGACGGCGGCGTCTTCTGTGTCACATGTTCCAGTATTTCGCAACCCATTGCGGCGAACGCTCGCTCCATCTATCAGATGCCGATGTCGGTGAAGATGGTAGTGGCCGAGTTGCTCCGCAACGAACCGTCTCAGTCTGATACCACCGCTCTCAAGGCTTCGTACGCACAGTACGGACCTGGTGAGTTGACGACGGAACGCGCGAGCGCCGCAGTTGCCCAAGGTAATGTTGATGTGGTCCTGGGTTCAGGTCGTGTCAACTTCTCCGCCGATGCCTTGGCCCACGTTGTGGTGCATTTCCAGTATGAAGAGGTGAAGAACTACGAGCGCAACACATTCGCCAAGACAGCAATCTCTGCCGACGGCGAAGCGCTGCTCACCCTCCTCGACGAACGCCTGTGTCCGCCGAACCTGGTGGCCGCTACTCGCAAGTTGCTTGAAATCGGCTTTGTGGTGTTGGCCAGCGACCTTGACCCGCACATGCGGCGCGTCGCTCTTTGCCACACTCTCGGAGACGAGTTCAATCAGCGCAACCCAAGGGGAATCTTTGCCGAGGTCAATTACGTCGTCTGAGAACGATTGAATTGAACGAGGCTGATTTCCCTCGTGTAACTAGTAACGCTTCGGCTCTCACGTCAGGCAATTCGTTTTATCGAATGCTGAGAGCCGAGGCCCTGTCCAACAAATTTGACGAGCTGCTGAGAGGGTTACGACGAATCCTCGAAGGTACAGCTCGGCTAAGTAAAAAGGAGCCAGACTATGAACACAGTTCAACTGGCCAAGAATTCTCCAGAGTACTGGCGCTCGGCTTTGGCCGGCATCGGAACACTCTGCGTTGACCTCTGGGGTACGGTAGCACGGTCAGATAACCGTGAACCGATCCTGGATGCTCAGAGGATTTTAGGCTACAAACTCGAAACCATCGACCCCAAAGATTTGCGGACAGTGGACCCGGCGTTCCTGAATGCCTGTCTCACGACAGATGTTCGAGACGCGGTCGGATTTCTTCACACGGTTGCCCGTCAGTTCAACCTCACCGTCGACCATGATCAGGTCGAGCGGTTCAGGGATGTGGTGCACGAGGAATCGTCATGCTCGGGAGTGTTCTTCGACGCCAAGAATGCGTTGAAGGCGCTCAAAATCAGAGGCTTCCAGATGAGCCTCGTCTCCAACTTGTGGTCCTTCCCGGTGGACTGCTTGTTTGCTGAGGACAATCTCGGCAAGTATTTCCCGGTGGAATGGCGCATCTATTCCTTCGAGGAAGGGATCAGCAAGCCTGATCCTGAACTCTACCGCAGGGCGTACAGACGCTGCCGCGTTGTTCCGCAAAGTTGCCTGATGATCGGTGATCATCTGGAAAACGACATCCTGCCGGCACTGGCGGTAGGAATGAAGGCCTGTCTCGTTGACCGCAATCGCAAGTACGACCCGGCGCAGATTCCCGATGGCGTCCTAGTCGTGAAAAGCATGGAGGAGCTCATTGCCCTCCTGCCTGAGGCCCCAAGCACCTATCAGGTCTAACGACCGAACGGTGTCCCTTAGCTTCAGGCTCTTCTAAAAAGAGAGCAGCCTGACAGACGTGACGGTTTCAAAACCGCCGAATACGTCTGCGTCGCTGCATACCGGCACCACCCGTGGTGCTGGTCTCAGCTCTGTTCGGTTTATCAACGTCGGTCCGCACAAGGGCGCCGCTCTTCCGCTGCGCTCACTAAGAACGGACCAAAAACCCAGAGGTGTATATCATGATTAACGACATCACAAAGACATCAGGTATCGGGTTCGTGCCCACTGCCGCTGTCCGCGACTTCGCAGGAAACTTCGACGTCTGGGCGGCTCAGCACAAAGCCACCCCCGACGACTTCATTGTCCAGGAACGACAGCCGGGGCTTCAGTGCACGGTGTCGCCGCACTCCGACTTCCCCAATCAGGAAAGTCTGGATTGCCCCCGTGGCCAACTGGTCGCGGTGACTCTAGTCAAGTATCGTCTCACAACGCCGGCCGCAATCGAAGGGTTGGCTCAGCTGCTTCGCATTCCCGCCAAGAACATCACCGCTGCCGGTCTCAAAGACCGCACCGCACGTAGTGCGCAGATGGTGGTGATCGAAGGCGTGGACCTCGAAGTGGTGCGGCGCAACTGCAAGCCGGATGAAGACATCCTGCGTCGGGATGGTTTCTTCATCAAGGATGCGCGTCGTTGCTCCAAGAAGCTCGGTAAGGGCCACTTGGAAGGCAACCACTTCCAGATCAAACTCGTTGTGGCCGGGAAGAGCCAGAGCGAGCTGGAAGAGTACATGCGGCCGCGCATCGAGTTCCTCATGCGGGATCACCGGGGACGCCGTGTTCCTCGTGTGCCGAACTTCTTCGGACGGCAGCGTCTGGGTCGTCGGCAGAACCTGCTCGGTGTCGGCGTCGACTTGCTCACAAGCGGGTTGGAAGCCGGCGTCAAGCGGTTCATCTGCGAAGTCGTCGACCAGAACGACCATCCCAAGGCCAACGAGTTGCGCAAGCGGCTCGCGAAGTGCTGGGAAGAGGCGGAACGTGCCGCTGAAGCCAAGGGTGAAACCGTGGCCCAGCAGTACTACTGCTTCATCGAGATGAAGGAAATGCTCGAGGCCACCGGCTTCTGCAACAACCCGGTGTACAAGCTCTCCAATATGTACATCGAGCAGAAGCTGGTCAGCCGCATCATCAACACGCGGTGCATCGAAAAGGCGGTGCGTGAGCTGAAGGACGACCTCTCCTTGAGCGTGGGCGCGTTCCAGGGTTACTGGTTCAACCAGATCCTGGGCGAGGTCAACGACGAGGGCGCCAAGATCTCGGTGTCGCACCTCGAGGTCGATAAGGGCGGCGAGCCGGTCATCCCCCTGTACTTTACAGGTGATGAACGGTCAGTCGCGTTCTACAAGCAGTGGTGCCCGCAGGCCATCCCCGACCAACTCGATAGGAAGACCAAGGAAATCTTCCTGACGAACTACAACGGTCGGCCCGGTCCGCGGCGTCCTGCATTCATCTTCGTGAACGATCTCTCGTATGAGATTCACGACGGGGTTGTCACTTTCTGCTTCAGCCTTCGGTCCGGCGCGTACGCTACGACGTTCCTGTCGTATCTGTTCCAGCTGGATACCGATAGCCTCGAAGTGGAGAAGCTGTAACCCTGTAACATCAAACACAAGTGAGGTTAATTACCATGAACGGCAAAAACTGTTATGGGACGGGCCATTCCGATGCTCCCGTCCTCCCCAGTTTGCGGCGAACCTGGCCCCTGGAAGAATCCGGTGGTCACTCGCACGCGAACAATGACACGCCCGATGAAGTCGCCTCGATGTCGAAGCGTCTCTTCGGGCAAGTGATTCAGCTCGGCACGCAGGTCTGTCAGGGCCCGTGTGTCGGCAACGACACGCTCGCGTTCGCCTTCGCAACGGCTAGTCGCAAACAAGCAGAAAACTGAGTCAGTGACAAATCTCGGCTGCAGCTGCAGAAGTGCTTCACGCACCACGCAGTTGCAGCCCGGGATTCTGACCAGTCAAAGAGGCGAGCTTGCTCGCCTTTTTGTTTTAACTGTGCCACTATAAAATGTAGTAGAAAATTGGAAATTAGAAAATTTTGCAGGAGGTCAACAGTAAAAACAAGCAACGATGAATCAAGCTTGTAGCCTGATAAAAACCCTAAAAAAGACCCTTAAAGATACAAAAGAGAAGGGGCTCAAAACTGGCATTGCCAGCAAGAGCCCCTCCTTTTTGCATTTGTAGTTATGAGCTTATTCCTCAATGCGTCTCAACGAAGAGCAGAGCGAACATGACGCCTGCGCCGATCATGGCGATGAGCAGATGTACGCCGGCCTTGGAGAAGTGCGCGTCATTGCGAATCGCCGGGATGAGCGACGAGCCGGCCATGTAGAGGAACGCGCCAGCGGCAATGGGCCCCATCAGATGTGGGAAGTTGGCAATGTGCTGACCGAAATACCAGGCAGTGACAACACCAATCAAAGAGATCAAGCCCGAAACAAAGTTCCAGAGCAGAGCTCGCCTGCGCGAAAACCCCGAGTGCAAGAGCACGGCAAAGTCGCCAAGCTCAATGGGAATTTCGTGCACCACCACTGCGATTGTGGTAGCAATGCCGATTTCGGGGCTGAGGAGAAAGGCGCTGCCGATGACGATACCGTCCACCAGATTCTCCACGGTATCTCCGATCAAGATCAGATAACCGATGGGCTTGGCGTGCGGCGTGTCATGTTTGCCCACAGAGTGGAGAAACAAGTCGATAGCGAAGAAGGCGAAAAATCCGCCAACAATCAGCAGCGAAACGAGACGAAAACCGCCAGCGCCCGAGGTGCCGATGAAATGCTCAAAGCCTTCCGGAATCAGGTGGAACAGTGCGTTACCAACCATGGCGCCGGCAGCGAGGCTGAGAAAGAAGGGAGTGATGGTTTCCGTGGAGAAGCGTTTGTTCACCAGGGTAATCACACCGATAAACGAGACGACACTGACGGCCATGGCAGCCAACAGCCCGTAGATGAGGGTCATATCCATAGTTGTTTCCTTTATGTGACAGGACCTGGAACACTTCGGAGCTGTAAGACTCGACGGAAGGGCACCAAGCGATGGCGGGTTTGAAATCGTGAGCTCTCTGCACTCGGTGAAAGAGTGGCAAAGGGGTGCAAGGGTTCAACCTGCTGGGTTAAAAATGATTGATTGAGAAAAAACCTATTGGTTGTTTGAAGTAAAGGGATATCCAACACTAATCAAGTAGACAGTAGAGATCCAATAACTAGCTAAAGAAATCTATGCAGGTTTAATCTAGGCAAAGCTTTGCAGTTTCCCTTCACTTTGACCGAAGGGCCATGCTGCCCCGATTGCGCAGTGTCGACCTAGCGCGTGCTATCGCTAACATTGCAAATAGATCACGTATCTAAACGTGAAGTGTCCTGAAATCATGAGCTCTTCTTTGATAGTTCATTAGTGTTCCCATTCACCATTCCTCAAACAAACCAAATTTCTTTGTAAACCGTCCAAACACACCTAAATAACTCGTTTTTACTGCTGCAGCCACCTCTTCGTGCTGTTTGGACTGGCACGCTTTAGAATCGCCTCTCTCTTGATTCAAATCCACTGGGTAGCGAAAGCCAGTCACGAGCTCTTTCCAATCGCTCCATACCGGCTTTCCTTCCCGAAATGCAACAAGCAACCAACTAAGGTGCTTAAATGACAAATACACGCATATCCATCGGCAAAAGTGACCTCGTCACCGCTGCCCAAAAGGGTGCCATGGCCTCTCAAGACGTCGAGAGTCTCTGGACCACACTGCAAGAAGCGGCGCGAGCGCAGCAGCCTAAGGGCGGCTTCGACATGGCGCAACTGTTCTACTACGCCGGCGGCGTTCTGGTGATGCTGGCTATGGGCTGGTTCATGAGTCTCGCCAACGACCACTTCGGCCTGGGCGCCGTTTTCGCCATGAGCCTCGCCTATGGTGCCGGCTTCTCCGCCCTGGGCTACAAACTGCGTTTCCATGATGGGCAGCGCATCGCCGGCGCCGTTCTCTTCGTGCTCGCTGTACTGATGGTACCGTTCGCGGTGGCACTCGGTCTCAACTTGAGTGGTCTAGATGCTCGCCTCACCGGTTTGCAAGAACCGTTGGTGCTTGAACTCGCTACCCTCTTTGCCGGTCTGGCCGCCGTGCGCTTCGTTAAGGTCTCACTTTTGAGCGCACCGGTTTTCGCCTCGCTCTGGCTTTTGACCATGACCACAGCTGGAATTATTTCCGGCGAGAACAACAGTTTCTTCGGCTTCGGCAGCAACTATTTCACCTGGGTGTCAGTGGCAATGGGCTTCGCTCTGCTTGCGGGTGCTACCACTGTGGACGTTCGCCTTGGTCGCGGTGAAGATTACTCCTGGTGGGGTTATCTGTTTGGCGTTGCTGCTTTCTGGATTCCGCTCAGCTTGCTCGATTCGGGTTCGGAAGTCGCTCGTCTGGCCTACTTCGGTGTCAACGTGTTGATGATGATTGCTTCGGTTGTGCTGGCGCGCAAGGTCTTCTTGCTGGCTGGTTCTATCGGTGCGGTCTATTACGTCACTCACCTGCTCTGGAGCCTCTTCGCCGGCTCGCTGCTCTTCCCCTTCGTGCTGATTGGCGCCGGTCTCGGTGTGATCATGCTGGGTGTGCAGTATCGCCGCCATCAGGCCGGCATCGAGTCAGCCATCGTCGCCGTGGTGCCGCAGGCAATTCGCAATTGCCTGCCGGGCCGCTGAAATCAACCTGTAGGTAACTGGAAAGAATGCACATAACGGAACAAAAAAACGATTTAAACAAACTTGTGTCGTCGGTTATGGTGCAGGCAGACTTTGCCCTCACCGCCGACGACATTGCTTTTGTCCTCGAACTGGCGATATCGGCCGGTGCCTCTGCTGTAGCCATGCGGGCACTGGCAACTGTGGAAGAAAAGACCTCACCAACAGATCTGGTGACCAGCGCTGACAAGGCTCTTTCTGAGCTTTTGCTGGCCGCTCTGGGCAAGCGCTTTGCCAGCGACCTGGTGCTCTCGGAAGAGGCGCCCTGGGTTGCTCACGATCATGGTCGGCGTCGATGGATTATCGATCCTATCGACGGCACCAAATATTATGTGGACGGCAGCGGCAAATATGCGGTGATGATCGGGCTGGAAAACCAGAGTCGAGAATTGTTTGGCTGCTTTTTCATGCCCGCTCACAACAAAGCTTTGCTGGGCGGTCCCGGCCTTGGCGCTTACCTTTACGAAGTCAATGACGGTGTCGCCGTCCTGAATAAAGTGAGCGTCTCAAGTGCAATGCCTGCGGGTACAGTGCGGCTGATGGTCAGTCAAAACGACCTGAACGCGCATGGCTGGCTGAAAGAGGTGCCTGACGTGGAAATCGTCATCGCTTCGAGCATCGGTATCGATGTTTTCGAATTGCTCAACGACGAAGCCGATCTCTTTGTGCACGTCAGACCTACTCTCGGATACTGGGACACCGCCGCACCTTGTGCCGTGGCTCAGGGTCTGGCATTCGAAGTAGGTACCGAAGTCGAGGATTTCATCAGTTACGGTTATCAGAGCTCGAAGCACGAGCCCACTATCGTCATCGGTAAAGCCGGTGCGTTAGCCTGGTGGCGGCGTGTCTGGCAAAACCAGAACAAGAAATAGCTTACGGTCAGGCGAGCAACTTTCTAGTTTTCTAGAGAGTTGCCGCCTGGCTTTTCTTTGACCTGCATGGACTATGTAATGTCATAGCTGCGAAAACTCCGGAGCTTGACAATCGGCGTGCCTGTTTGTGGTAACTGTAAAAAAATGCCCATGCCCTCTGACTGGCAAATAAGCGCACTTTAACTGCCAATAGCAAAGGTCATTGATATAGAAACAAATAGTCTCTCCCATTTCTCCTTCATTAGTTCAACGCACCGCAAGCAACAGCCACCGCGCAATTTTTGTCTTCTCTTCAACGACACGGTCGTTGCGTGGACCCTTGCAATTCAGTAATTCTCTTTCTTTCACTAACTTGGTTATTTGTTTGTGAAAGCCAAATCCATTTAAATTTACTTCCGAGGTTCTTATGAACTCTTTCCTCCGTTCCGCTCTGAATTTCCTTGTTGGCCTGGGTCTCGCCGCTGTGGTTGTTTTCTTCACCATGAACGGCGTCAACCTCTTCATTCTCAATCCACTGCTCATGATCGGTGCCTCTGTAGTTGCCGGCCCCGTGCTGCTCTACAAGGCGCGCAAGAGCGGCAACAGCAAACTGAGCATGTACGGTTGGGGCAGTCTTGGCTTCGCCAGCGGCATGATCTTCGTCTACTTCTGGGTGCTCCTCATCGCTTACTCGCTGTAGACATAAACTAGCGGCAGGAAGGATGACAGCGGTTTTTATAACGCTGTCTTCCTTTTGTTCACCTTTTAACTCGCTAATAAAAAAAAGCATTACTTGTACTGTATCGTGTAGTGATACGGCCGTAAAAAAAGTCGCGGCCGGCCCAGGAGGTTAGTCCTGGGGGTCGGGTTAACTTGCAGTTTTAACAGTCGCGCTCTTAAGACTAAGGCTTAATAGCGAAGTATTCGAGAATCAATTCGTGAAACTGGGCCTCACTGAGAAAGCCCCAATTGCGCTGAGCAATGCGGTTGGGCTCCGGTTTATTGTGATCGATGAACAGGTGTGTGGGGCAGAAGGCACGCGCGGCAGCAGCGAAATTGGGAGCCTTGCTGATATCGAGACGAACGAATCTAACTTTGCCGCTGAAGTCTGCCGCAACTTTTTCGGCTACCGGGGGCTGTTTGAGGCACTCGGCGGAAGTCGACGTCGAATCGTACAGGTCCACGACGATGGGCCCGCCGCTTGCTGCCAGAGTGCGCAGTTCAGAAAGGCTCACTTCAGTGAGTGGTGCGGCCTGAGCCACAGATAAGCAAGAAACCGCCAGAGCAAAGGCGGCCAAGAATTTGAATTTCATTATTTCTCCTGTGAATTGAAAAGAAAAGCCGCAGCAAAGATTACTGCGGCAGGCTGGTTAGTAGAAACGAGTGTTCAGGCGGCGCGACGACGTTTGCGAGCCAGGCGGGAAGCCGATAAAAGCTCTTTGGCCCTGAGCAAATTTTTGCTTTTCGAATCGTAGCGGCGACCGTAATCTTCAGAATGACTGATGTCGTCCATAATGGTGCAATCTTCTTCGAGCATGGCGCGAATGGCGCCGTAGCCTCCCCGAAAATAGCTGGCCATGTAGGACATGTGCTTGAAAGGAATGCGATGGCCGGCATCGTAAAGCTGCTCGGTAACGCGGCATTCGTGCAGCATCGCCCGGGCTTCTTCTTGCATGCACAGGCTG
Organism: Candidatus Obscuribacter sp.; assembly: GCA_021772135.1. Taxonomy (GTDB): domain Bacteria; phylum Cyanobacteriota; class Vampirovibrionia; order Obscuribacterales; family Obscuribacteraceae. Next base: position 2,177 of record JADYXQ010000206.1, on the reverse strand, counting down.
ACAAAGCGTTTGCGCGACATCTTGCTAGGGTCGGGATCGCTTGGAGCCCGGCCGCGCAGAATGTGGTGCGCTTCATGAGCGAGCAAAATTACTTTGTCGAGCGGTGAAGCCGTGGAGCCGATGCAAATCAAACCATTGGGATTACACTCAGTGCTGGAGCGAGAGTAGGCGTAACTTTTGCCATTGATGCGGCGAATCGATACTCCCAATTCTTCAAGCATGCGCAGGTCGCGTAAAAGCAAAGGCGAGTCTTGCGCCAAATTCACAAATCTACTGCCAAATCGACGACGATAATTCTCCAGGTCCATGATTGTCCTTAGCGAGCTTGCAGGCTCTCGGTAAGCAACGGGGAAAAACGTTTTAAAACTGCCGCCCTCACGGGTAGTGGCACGCCTTAATTCGATGATACCAGTTGCGATGCCGGGCCGCTATATCTCGCGTAGCAATTAATCTAATTTCTAAACCGTCAAGAACCAGAGAAGAACAGGTTTTAGCTTGCGCTTGCACCTGTCCTTCCCTGTTCATGACGCTTGCGTCAGGCGTTCTTCTTCTCAAAAGCGCGCTTGTCGTTCAAGTCGAGCAAGTGAAAAGCGGTATCACCAAGGAACCGCACCGGCTTAATCGGGTCGAAAAGCCCAGTGCCCAGGCCGAGAACGCCTGTGCCGTAATCATTGGTTTTGATACCAAGACGACTGCAAAGTTCGAGGCAGGCACCAATGCATGTCCAGTGATCTTTGGCCACGCGACCGGTAAAGAGGCCCCACCAGTCGTAACCGCTTACAGGCAGCTTGCTCTCGATCAGACGACAGAGGGCTCCGGGCACGTGGAAGCGTTTGAAAAACGCAGCTCTTTTGGCCTGAGTAGCTGCTTTCCATTGAGCGTTCTGGCGCAGCATGATGGCAATCAGAGCCGGAGTAATGGTCTTCTGCTCGTCGCTCAAAGGCGTGGTCAAACGCATGGCTACGTAGTGGCCATACTTGAGATTGCTGGCAGCGACATCGGCCAGACTTTGCACCACCGCACCCTTGTCCATGAAAGAACTCCAGGTGCGCATCTGGCCATCTAGTTCGATGACCAGTTCGCCATGGCCCACAGTCTCGTGCAAGCGCTTAGCCACTCGCCCACTGGTCAAAATCAAGTCACCAGGTTGCAGTGCGCCAGGGTCAGGATTGACCCAGGCGTTTTGCGGCAGAGGGCCGTGACCTTGAGTAGTGTAGCGGCTCTTGTTGCGGCGATAGCTAAAGTAAAGCGCTGCCCAGCCGACAATTTCTACTAGCGCAAAAATCTTGGTCGGAGTAAGAGTGACAGCGGGAGCTAGATGCAACACTGTCTCTGTGGCATGGTTGGGTGCGGCCAGGGCAAGCGCCGAGAGCACCAGGCCGAAAGCAAGGGGCAGAATTACCTTGAGGCGCGAGAGCACATCGAAGTAATTGCGAAACAGTTCGCGCGAATCGTAGTAAGTAAGCGCGAGCCAGAGGGCCGAAAGGGAAAGGCAGGCGATGGAAAAATTCCAATCGAGATCGCCCATAAACCACTTCCAGCTGATATAAGTCAGGGCCAGGTAGGCCAGTGACTGAGCTGTTTTTGTCAGACGGGTAAACATAATTTTTCTTCTAGCGCAGAGCGCTGGTTAAAGTTAATGCCTATTTGGCAATCAGGATTGACTCTGATTGATCAGGCCAATCAGGCGTCCAGGCGACCGGCAGCGCGAGCTGCAGTCACCATTTTGATTGTGCGCTGGTAGCCGTCTTCTTCCATCTGACGGCATTTTGCCAGACTCAAACCGTAATTGAGGCCGGCCACATCGGGCAGACCGATTTCAATCACCACATGGCGCGACGGGTCGACGTAACGACGCTGACCGGCAATGGGCATGAACATTTCACGGTAGTGAAAATAGAGATCGATTGGCTGTTGCCATTCGCTGGTCATTTCGGTGGCGGGCAAGAAAGAGCTAACGATGGCTTCGCCTTCGCAGTAGTCGGTGGGATTGTAGTGGTAAACCGCGCCATCCACCAGATACTTGAGGCCGCCGCCGTCCACGTGTACCACCGGACGCATCACCGTGGGTAGTGCGCAAGAGGCCGTGATTGCTTTGGCCAGATCGTAGTCGCCTTTGAACAAGAACGGCTCTTTGCGGAAGAAGTCGCAGGCGACAATTTTCAGGCGGTCGTTGG
>JADYXQ010000027.1 GCA_021772135.1 Candidatus Obscuribacter sp. | reverse complement strand
TATGAACTCCCGACGTGTTTTCCGATTGCATTCGAATACTGGGAGCATTCATGGTAAAGCCGGCACGAGACCGACCAGTACAGAAGCTTAACACGACTACTGCGCAGTTGCACTAATCTTTTTCGCCAGGCAACATACATTCAACACTGGCTTAACACTTGCATATTTACAACCCCGGAATCAGGCACAGGATTACGATTCTGGCCGATCGAGGAAAAAGAAGAACTAAGTATTTGACAACCAGGGGTGGTGCCTAATTGGTCTAGTAAGATCGTCGTAACTATGTATGTCAAGCGAGCCTGCAAACCAAAAAGATATCGAAGGGCACCACCTGTGGAGACATGATTTTCTGCTTATCTTTTCGCGGCCAATGTCAAGTGTGAATTTTGGTGGCAAATTGTTGTCGCGGTTTTATTACAATGATTAGAGATTGAAGTGATTGAGAGGCCTGCGTTGAGCATAGCCCTGTCAAGAACACTGGGCCGTAAGTGAGCGGCGTGAATAACCTTATATAGTGGTATATTCTTCAAATAAATTACTAAACATATTTGTCAGCCCAATAAAAAGGAACTTAGCAGTGGATAACACTTCCGAACAAGAAAAAGTTCTGGTGGTCGATGATGAAGCCTCAATCCGGCGCATCCTCGAAACCCGGCTAAAGCTTGCCGGATACAACGTTGCAACAGCAGCCGACGGCCAAGAAGCACTCGAGCAGTTCAACGCATTCCAGCCAGACCTGGTCATTTTAGACGTCATGTTGCCAAAAATGGACGGCTACGAAGTTTGTCGAGAAATTCGCAAAACTTCCGATACGCCAATCATTATGTTGACTGCCGTTGCCGATGTTTCAAATCGTATTCAAGGTTTGGAAATCGGAGCTGATGACTATGTGGTCAAACCATTCAGCCCCAGCGAATTAGAAGCGCGCATCAAAGCGGTTCTTAGGCGCACTGTTGAACGCCACCAGGAAGTTGGCCAGAGCAAAAGCTCAAACGTCATCACTATCGGCAATCTCAAAATAGATTTGAACAAGCGTCAAGTGACTCGCAAGAATGAACGAATTCGCCTCACTGGCATGGAATTCAGCTTGCTTGAGTTGCTGGTGACAAATTCAGGTAAACCATATTCTCGCGGTGAGATTTTGCAACAAGTTTGGGCTTATCCGCCGGATCATCGCATCGACACTCGAGTTGTTGATGTGCACATCAGTCGCCTGAGATCAAAACTGGAAGAAGATTCATCCAATCCCGACTTGATTTTGACAGCGCGCGGCATCGGCTACATGTTTCAGAAAATAAACTAAGCTGCCTTTGGCTCATTCGTCTGATAAGCAAAACACAATAAAAAAAAGCCCGGATTTTACTCCGGGCTTTTTTTATTGCTTACCTCGATGGCTGGGCCTTATTTCTAAGTTCCGGATTTCCACGAATTCATATATTCGGTCATCTCAGGAGACAAGGTGTCGATTTTCATACCCAGACTCTTGAGCTTTAGAGCAGCGATTTCTTGATCAATTTCCACAGGAAGAGTATGTACTCCTGGTTTCAATTGACCCTTTTTCTTCGCCAAAAATTCCAGCGCCAGAGCCTGGTTGGCAAAGCTCATATCCATTACTGAAGCAGGATGGCCTTCTGCACAAGACAAATTGACCAATCTTCCTTCAGCCAGCACATAGACTTTATTGCCGCTGGGCAATTCGAACTCTTCCATCAATGGTCGCACTTCGCGTTTTGACTTAGCCATTTTGCGCAAGGCTTCAAGATTGAGCTCTAAATCGAAGTGACCGGAGTTACAAACGATGGCACCATCTTTCATGGTGGCAAAATGTGGGCCATCGATAACGTGACGATTGCCCGTAACGGTAATGAAGAGATCACCGATGGCGGCAGCTTCAACCACAGGCATAACTCTGAAACCGTCCATTACAGCTTCGATAGCTCTAATTGGATCGACTTCAGTGACGATAACGTTTGCGCCTAAACCACGAGCGCGCATGGCGCATCCCTTACCGCACCAACCATATCCAAGCACCACCACATTGCGACCGGCAACCAGACGGTTGGTAGCGCGGATGATACCATCGAGAGTTGATTGACCGGTACCGTAGCGATTGTCGAACATATGCTTAGTTTGAGCATCGTTAACGGCAATGGCAGGGAATTTCAGAGCACCGTCGCGTTCCATGGAGCGCAAGCGGGTGATACCAGTGGTGGTCTCTTCTGTTGAACCTAAAACTTCGGCAACTTGATCTGGACGTTCTTGTAAAAGCGTGGCCACAAGATCCGATCCGTCATCGATAATGAAGTGTGGTTTATGGTCGAGGGCGATATTGACGTGTCTGTGATAGGTAGGAATGTCCTCGCCTTTGATGGCGAATACAGACATATTCCAATCTTTAACGAGAGAAGCGGCAACGTCGTCTTGTGTAGACAGCGGGTTCGAAGCGATTACTACGCACTCTGCGCCACCGGCAACAAGCGCTTTTGCCAGATTGGCAGTTTCGCTGGTGACGTGAGCACACACTGATACTCTCATGCCTTTAAATGGCTTTTCTTTCTCGAAGCGCTCACGAATCAACTTAAGCACAGGCATATCGCCTTCCGCCCATTCGATGCGCTGCTTGCCAAGACCGGCAAGACTGATGTCTTTAATCTCCGAAGCCATAACTGTTTTATTACTCACCTGACGCCTCCTAAAGCTCGCCAGAGGATCGTAGCAGTAGTTTGCAAAGAAGCGGCCAACCATAGCCTTTCTTGAACGATCATGGCAGATTAATAAATTAGCGGGCTCGAAGAAGCGTGTAAACAGTCGTTTTCAAGGGAATATTGCTGAAAGCGAGACGCTTAGCCGGAGCTGACCATGGAAACCTGGGCCAAAATTGTTAAAAGGACACTGCTGATCGTCGCTGCAGTAGCCATCAACAGCCCGCAATCGGCCAGCGCCATGTTGCTTTCCGGCCACCTGGAAGAACGCAAAGATGGCACAGATGGCACAGATGGTCCGAACGGCCGCCAGCAACAGGGAACCGGGCCGGCGCTGCAGTCACAAACACCCACGCTTTCGCCCGTTCCCAGCCTGCAACAGCAGCCTAATTCACAAATTACAACGCGACCACAGGCCAGACCGCCCCAGGCGGCGCCGGTGAACTCTTTCCCGCTCACTTACCAGGGTGCCTGGTATTGCGAGACTACAGTTGTAGATTCAACCCTGCCGGCCGTGGCACAGGGCCAGGTAATCGGTTCGGAGGTAGTTTTCTATCCGGCCAAAGACGGCACTATTCATGCGAGATGGAATCAGCCGGGCTGGGTGGAGACCCAATCGCAAGCCGTAACTTTTAACGGCAGCGAAGCTAAGGCCGATCGCACCACTTACTATTTCGGCGACAACATGCAAGGTTCATGGGCGGCCAGGGCCCGCGATCAGTTTGCTCAAACCAGTGCCGATGCCATTTCAGCCAAGAGCTATGTTGACCAGTACATGGATGGTCAATATTTGGGACGATACCGCACAGTATCGGTTCTCAAGAGAAATGCGGCTGCCCAGAACATGGCCAACAGCATGAACTGAAAAGAGCGCCAAAAAAATCTGACGCTCTCTTCCTATATATATAGAACTACTTAGAATTAGACTTTTATTTAGCAACTGCGGTGAGGTGCTTGGCGCCTGGGCGGTTTTGGGCAAAGGACAGAGCGCCGCGGAATATCGCTTGTGCACCTAATTCATGTTCAATGCGAAGCAATTGATTGTATTTAGCGGTGCGTTCAGATCTACAAGGTGCGCCTGTTTTGATTTGCCCGGTGGAAAGTGCCACCGCTAAATCAGCAATGGTGGCATCTTCAGTTTCGCCGGAGCGATGCGAAAGCACGCTTGTGTAGCCACTTTCACGAGCCATGTTGACCGCGTCTATTGTTTCGGTCAAAGTACCGATTTGATTTGGCTTAATCAGAATAGAATTGGCGACACCAAGTTCGATACCACGTTGCAACCGAGTGACATTGGTGACAAAAAGATCATCGCCCACTAATTGCACACGATTTCCGAGAAGGTCAGTTAGCTCTTTCCAGCCATCCCAGTCTTCTTCAGCCAATCCGTCTTCAATGCTGATGATTGGATAAGCGTTGACGAGCTTCTCGTAATACTTAACCATCTCCTTACTGCTAAGAGATCTATTCTCGGTAGCCAGAACATATTTACCAGACTCATAAAATTCTGTTGATGCAGGATCGAGTGCAATAGCAATATCAGAACCAGGTTTGAATCCAGATTTTTCGATTGCTTCAATAATGAGTTCTAGAGCGGCTTCGTTTGTCTTTAGCGATGGAGCGAAACCACCTTCGTCACCAACCCCGGTGCTTAAACCTTTTTTGTGAAGCACCGCTTTTAGTGCCTGATAAATTTCAGCACCCCAGCGAATGCACTCAGAAAAGTTCTTTGCACCAAGTGGCAAAATCATAAATTCTTGGAAATCAACACCTTCTTGAGCGTGCTTGCCACCATTGATGATATTCATCATTGGCACTGGCAGTATATTGGCCGAAACACCGCCTACATATCGGTATAGGGATAATCCCAACGCATCGGCTGCAGCTTTGGCAACGGCAAGACTGACACCAAGGGTGGCATTAGCACCAAGCACAGATTTATTATCAGTACCATCAAGTTTCAACAATTGCTGGTCGATTGCTTTTTGATCTATAGCATCCATACCAACAAGATTCTCTGCGATCATTTCGTGTATATTCTCGATAGCTTTGAGCACGCCTTTCCCGCCGTAGCGCGCCTTATCACCATCTCTCAGTTCAACAGCTTCAAAACTACCCGTGGAGGCACCAGATGGAACTGCTGCGCGACCGACGGCACCACCGGCGAGGACAACTACAACTTCAACAGTTGGATTTCCGCGCGAGTCCAGAATTTCCATTGCCGATATTTCTTCAATATGCGTCATTACATCAATACTCCTAAAACTCAAGACTGTGAGCGCAAGCGTCCTCTTTTATCAGAAAAAGATTTCTGATTTCGAAGTTTTTTGCTGCGATTTACAAAGGTTCAAGTATAATCCTTTTCACTGGATTTAAATTTGGATAGAGCATTTCTTGAAACAGCACGAAATCTTTCTCAATTTGTTTCTACCGCCGGCTTGATTATTTGTTTTAGATCTTTTCAAGCCTTTGTTTAACTACTGACAAGAATGTTCTCTTTTGAGAACCTAGAATTGACGGCTACGTATGGGCAACTTGCATGGCGGAAGTTTCCAGGCAATCCAGGAATACTTCCAACAGAAAGAGTGCCGTTTCTGTTCCAACGCTTTTAAATCAGACGGAATTCAATTACTCAGGGAAGAACCTGGTGTATTGGTCGTTCGCGTAACTTGCAGCACTTGCGGTCATCCGCTGGGCGTGGCCATTGTGGGCACAACGCCTAAACCGCAAAAAGCTGTCTCCCTTCACCCCCGCGACTGGACAAAGCGTGACAGAGATAGGCTCGTGGGCATGCCTGCGATCACCTACGACGATGTGTTGAACGCTCACCAGTTCTTCAAAGGGCTGGACACCGACTGGCATAAACTCTTGCCAAAAGCCGGCAAAGCCAGCTAACACTGATTTTCTCCTCCTAATCGTCGTTGAAAAATAAGCAAAAGGCCAGGCAAACACCTGGCCTTTTGCTTTATAACTGAAGTAGCAGCGGCAAAATGAAATGACTGAACACAAGAAAAAATCTGATTCCAGGCCTCATTCCAGAGCCAAATCAGAGGCCAGCAAAATTTCGAAAGGCAACAAGCACGATAGTCCAGTGGGATTTTTCGACACCGAAACGCGCCTGGCGCCTATAATTACGAAAGAAAATCCTGACATTCAAGTGGCCTGGTATTTCCCCAATACTTATGAAATCGGTATGTCCGGATTGGGATATCAACTAGTCTGGTGGCTTTTTGAACAACATACAAATGTATTGATACGCCGCGGATTCACCGACGTCGAAGAAGACAATATCGATGATTGCGAACTTCTTGGCTTCACTGTGTCCTGGGAATTAGACTTCATCAATATTTTGAGCATCCTCAAGAAAAAGGGTGTCGCCGCTACCGCCAAAGATCGCCAGCATGAAAATTCAGCACCTATTATATTTGGTGGCGGTCCGGTACTTACCGCTAATCCTGAGCCTTTTGCCGAGTTCTTTGACATTATCTTGCTGGGAGACGCCGAGGCGATTGTGCCAGCTTTTGTTGCCGCGTGGCAAAAAGTCAAAGACATTGAAGGCCGCAAAGAAAAGCTTATCGCTCTGTCACAAACTCCAGGCATTTACGTTCCGTCTCTATATGAGGTTCAATACCAAGCACCGGCAGGAGCAATTGCCTTCATAAAACCAATAGCAGAGAACGTCCCGGATCAAGTGGTTAAACAGGTTTTCGCTACACCTGATGATTATGTCGCTCACACGCAAATTCTTAGCAGTGCCACCGCCTGGAGTGACACTTTTCTCATTGAAGTGGTGCGCTCCTGTCCGCAAGAATGTCGTTTCTGTCTGGCAAGCTTTTTAACGCGGCCTTTTCGTGCCACCAATATCGACACTATCGTCGAAAAGATAAATGGTGCCATGAAATACACGAAACGCATTGGACTACTGGGTCCGTCGGTGACAGAGCATCCGCATTTTCACCAGTTGGCTGAGAAATTAATTGATAAAGCTGATCTGGAGATGACCGTGGCCTCAGTGCGCGCCGATAGTTTGACTAGGACGATTCTAGCAACCATAAAAAAATTGGGCCAGCGCTCGGTCACAATCGCTATTGAATCTGGTTCTGAGAAGCTCAGGGCAGTGATGAAAAAGAATCTTTCAGAAGCGGAAATTTTACAAGCCGTAGATTTGATTGAAGGAAGCGGACTATCAGGCGTGAAATTTTACGGCATTGTCGGATTGCCTTATGAAACGGAAGACGACCTGGAAAAGACCATTGAGTTGATGGGCCGTTTAAAGAAAAAGCACAAAAAACTCAAATTTGTTTTTGGCGTCAGCTCCTTCGTACCAAAAGCGCAAACTCCTTATCAATGGTACGGACGGGACCGCGCCTGCCAGAGCAAACTTGAATTGATACGAAAAAATCTATCGAAGCTAGGCATCGAGGTCAGGCCTGAAAGCCATAACTGGAGCGACATTCAAGCTCTAATTTCACGTGGCGACCGCAGACTCTGCCAGATACTAATCGATATTGCCGGCACCGACGGCAATATCGGCGCCTGGAAACGAGCCCTGCGCAATTTGCCCGCAGATGTCCCGGATCTTGACTACTATGCCTTTCGCCAGATTCCTAAAGATGAAATTCTGCCTTGGTCACATCTGGTTGATCCCGCTAGAACCGCCTATCTTCTGAAACACGATCAGGCGGCCGAACTCGCTGCATTAAGCTGAGATGAAGCAGCCACACAAACGCTTCTAAAGCAGATAGACTGGTAAAATCTTTCTTGAAAAGATTGTTTTGAGCGCATTTGAGCGAGGATTTTCTCATGAGTATGCCAGACGCTGACGTCAAGGTCGCCGAGAACGTGGCTAACTTAATCCAGCCGATTCGCGATGATCTGATGAGTGGTGCTGCTGAAATAGCGCTACGAGCCATCACCGTATATCAAAGCGTGCTGTCGGGCGAACAGAAATCACCGGAGCAGCTCAAGAGCAATCTCACATTTACGGCGAAAAGCTTGATAGACGCGCAACCGGCCATGGCGCCACTCTTTCACCTTGGCAATGATATTTTGATGGCCATTGAAAACGGGACCACCGTAGAAGACATCCAAAATCGTTGCACCGATGCCCTGACAAACTTTGAAAAAACACTCTGCGCCAGCGCTTCTACCATAGCTGATATTGCTTACGATTTAATCGATCCAGGTGAGCTTATTTTCGCCTACTCCTTCAGTTCTACCGTGGTTAGTGCCTTGCTCAACGCCAGAGCCCGGGGCCGCTTCTTCCGTGTGGTTTGCACCGAGGCCCGGCCCAGTATGGAAGGCCGAAAATTAGCCTCCAGGCTGGCTTCAGGCGGTATTGAAGTGATTCATACTTTTGACAATGCCATGGGTCTGGTTCTGGGCAACTGTAGTGCCGCCTTTATGGGCTGCGACTGTATCGCCCGCCCTGGAGTCGTAAATAAAGTAGGCTCCTGGATGCTGGCTGTGGCCTGTCGCGAATTGAACGTACCTTTATACGCGCTTTCCGGCACCGAAAAATTCGTCACCGATGAACGCCTGTTCGAATTTGAAAAACACGAGCGGCCGGGCGTGGAAGTATGGGACAACACTCCTAAAGGCGTGGCTGTCTTGAACCAGCAATTTGATCTGGTGCCTTTCAGCTTGCTTACCGGTCTTGTAACTGAGAAGGGCATTCTCAAAGAGTCAGATATCGAGCCTTATGTCTCCAATGTCTCAGTGCATCGCTCTTTGACGCTAGCCGCAATTTAAAAGTAAACGCCGGTGCAATTTCGCCACGAGCACTTTTTGGCAATCGCAGCCTTCTGGCTGATTATGCTGCTCACTCTGGCGGCCGTTAAAATCTACCTGGAGAAACGCGGCAATAAAGCAAGCAATTACGTCTTTGCTTTTTTTGTTTATGTAGCCGGACTTTTAACCGCTGTAGTTGGCGGTTTTGGGCTAGCCCGGGAAGGCTTTGAGTTAATAAATTTACTGGCCATGGCCGTATTTATCGCCAGCCCGGTTTTTCTGGTGGTTATGCAAACCATCGCTCGCCGCAATAGTTTTAAAATCATCGCCAACTGTTTTTGTATCACGGCACTACTAGTAGTGGCAATTGGCATCGACGCATTTTTAATCGAACCACAGTGGCTGGAAGTAACACACGTCGTTTTGCACAGCGACAAGATTACTAAACCCGTCAAGATTGCCGTACTATCTGACTTACAGACTGACCACATTGGCGACTATGAAGCGGCAGCTGTGAAAACCGTCATGGACGAAAAGCCGGATCTGATTTTATTGCCGGGCGATTATATTCAATGCTTAACCGAAGAAGAGCAGGGCAAAGGTCACGCGGATTTAAACAAACTGCTCAAAGATACTAACTTCAGCGCGCCGCTTGGAGTGTACGCCGTGCAGGGTAATGTTGACGTAGACCTCATTTGGCCGACAATTTTTGCGGATCTGCCAATCACTACGATGGATCAAACCACAACCATTGAAAGCGGTGAACTTTCCATTACCGGTTTAAGTTTTGACGACTCTTTCAATACTCATGTGTCGATAACGCCCAGCCGGAGCGGTCGCTACCACATTGTCTTTGGTCACGGTCCTGACTTTGCCCTGTCCAGTCCTAAGGCAGATTTGCTGGTGGCCGGACATACACATGGTGGGCAAGTGCAGCTGCCTCTGTTTGGTCCACCAATTACACTTTCTAAAGTGCCGCGCCACTGGGCCCAGGGCACAAAAGAAATGCAGCCGATTGAAACGCAAACCGGCACCACTTTAATTCTCTCTCGCGGAGTTGGTATGGAACGCAGATTTGCACCAAGGTTACGTTTTCTTTGCCGGCCTCAACTAATCTTCGTCCAACTAGAGCCGATTAATCACAATTGATGAGGTGGCCCGTCGTCACGCGCATCTCTGGCACGCTCGGCTATTACTTCTGCTGCAACCCGCACCCAAACAGCACCAGAAACTTCTCTGAAGAGCGTCAGCAACCAGTAAGGCATCCAAGCAGCATTCTTTAATATTCTAAAGATTTCGTCTTTCTTCCAAAGAGTGACGACTTGTTGTACTAGTGTTAGCGAGCAATTATTCTCACCTAAATGCCACAGGGCTCGAACAATATCACCAGGTGTTTGGTCAGCAAGATTCTCTTTTCGTGCGCTTGCCATGCGCATATGAATGCGACCGTGGGAATAGGCAAATGACGTTGACGAACGGTTCAGCGCAAAGAAATCGCGGAACGGGTTATCAACCGGCAACTTACGCGCAGTGGCCAATTTGCCACCGTGGTCGAATGTCTTTCTTCAAAACGATTTAGCCTTGACTGCCGATTTCACCGGCCTTGAGCAAGCTTATGTGCTTGCGAATGAATGACATGCAACTCATTGAATCCCTCCAGCCATTAGCACCATATTTATGTATTACGCTAAATGCCTTTTAAAAGTTCAATTTCATAGCTGGTGGGATTGATGTTTTTTTGACAGTGGGCGAGGTCGACAAAGTAGATCAGAGAATAGGGAGAGAAAAATGCGCATTTTTCTCTCCCTATAAATTATGTCCAAAAATCAGATAACCGCCCCCGAACCGAATCCGGGCAAGCACGTCAACCAATCTATTTACGGATACAATCCGCGCAATCGTCTCGCTTCCACAATACGCTCCACTGCAATGCTCATGGCAGACATGCGCATTGTCAGTTTCTTCTCGTGAGCGACGTCAAAGACTCTGGTGCAGACATTATTGACGAGTCCTTCCAGGCGCTGATAGACCTCTTCCTCAGTCCAGAGCAGGCGCATCAGGCCTTGTACCCATTCAAAATATCCCACGGTGACGCCGGCAGCATTGGAGAGGATATCGGGCATGACAATCACACCTTTACTATCTAATACGTCATCTGCATTTGGAGTTGTTGGCGAATTTGCACCCTCCACAACGATTTTGCATTTCAATCGATCGGCATTACCGGCATGCAGTTGGTTTGATACTGCGCATGGTGCCAAAATATCGCACTCAAGCTCAAGCAGTTCTTCATTGCTCACTTTGTCGGCATGAGGATACTCATACATAGAGCCGTTCTTATCGATGAAAGCCATCAGCCCTTCTACATCAAGACCTTTGGCGTTGTAGAGACCACCGAAGGCATCAGAGACGCCGACAATTTTGAATCCGGCTTTGCTCAAATTGCGAGCAACCGATGAGCCCACCTGGCCAAGACCTTGAATAATCACTGATGGCGAGTCACCTTTCAGTTCAGCGAATTCTGCGGCCCGACGAGCTGCTAGAGCCACGCCATAACCGGTTGACTGCAACACACCAAGAGAGCCGCCCAGATACTGGGGCTTGCCGGTGACTACAGATGGAACTGTAAAACCTTTATTGACCGAATAGGTATCCATGATCCAGGCCATGGTCTGTTCATCCGTATTGAGATCGGGGCCGGCTATATCTTGGGTCGGCCCAATCAGCTCTAAAATTTCTGAGGTGTAGCGCCGGGTGATTCGTTCCAGTTCACCTTTAGAAAGAGTGTTGGGATCCATGCGAATGCCACCATGAGCTCCGCCGAAAGGCAAATTCATTAGTGAGCACTTCCAGGTCATCAGCATCGCCATTGAAGCGACTTCACCAAGAGTAACTTCGGAGTGATAGCGCAAACCGCCTTTACCAGGTCCAAGAGCTAAATCATGATGCACGCGATAACCCATGAAGGTTCGCACTGAGCCATCATCCATGCGGGCCGGTACCACTACTGAGAGTGAGCGCTTAGGGTGACGCATGGGCTCAATCACATTGTTGTCTAGCTTGAGATGCACGGCAACCTTGTCAAGCCGCTTTTGTGCATTCAAGAAATCCGGGGTTTCCCATTCGTTGGTCACGGCGCTGCCAAATCCTTTGCTTTCCGTAGCGATTCCCATTTTGCCCTCTTATTTTCAGGTTTATACAGGTTAAGCGGTAATTGTAGCCCTATTACTTCTCAATACCGGCACATCAATTGGAATTTGGGAATTAAATTAGACTCGCCATTGCCAGCGCTTTGATTCTTTCTCCTTCCTTTCGCGTCTGATCAATTAGCGACTCGGCTTGAGCGCGCGAGACCTTGGCAAATTCTTGTTCTTTGGCTGAAACACCAAAGTCTTTCAAGTTGATAAGCACGTTGTAATAGGCTCCTTCTGCCGCAGCTATCGCCATTAAAGCTGCTACAGCACCATCAGATAGTGAGCTTGGATTGCCATGCTCCACCACCTGTCCAGCTATCTTTAAAAGTGCCGGGGCCGCTTTTAAGACCGAAAGCGGGGTAGCGGTGGCGGCAACATTGGCGTCGACAATAGCAGCGTCGCGCCAGGATTTTTCGCCGTCGCTACTTTTTGGCAGACGCCTGGCTTCTATAATCTTGTTGAAAGCGAGCATATCGGCATCGACAGTTTCCAGCAAAAACTTTTTCAAATGCTGGGCGTCTTCAGCGAGCTTCTCCATCAGCGCTTTTTGTTTTTCAAAGCCTTTCTTCTCATATGTAAGATTAGCTACCATCGCCCCTAATGCCGCTGAAAGAGAACCGGCCAGTGCTGCGGCGCTACCTCCACCCGGTGCAGGCGACTCGCTTGCCAGCTCATCGGCGAATTGGCCAAGAGTAAGATCGCGCAAGAATTTTCCTTCCGGTGCGACGCGATACTCAATGATTTTGTCTCTGGCAGAAAATGGCGATAGTTCGGCCAGCCCTAAAGACTGAATGGCGCATTCCACAATTTCTTTTTCACTGACACCGGCTGAGCGCCCCTGCTTGCGCAAGTAATGTTTGCCTGCTGCCAGCATGGGCTCAAGCGGCACCAGACCAACAATTTCAGAACCGGTAACGCGCACGCCCATACTTTCAGCCTGACGACAAACTTCGTCAAAGGCCTGGTGCAAAGATGTCACTTCGAAATTGGTCAGATTGATTGATACCTGCGCTCTTTGATACTCGTCTACATACCAGCCTACCGCCCGCACTTCTTTCAATGTGCCGGCCACTTTAACGGTGTTGCCCGCCTGATCTTTTTCAATTTCGCCCTGGGCGTTGCGCTTAGCCCTGCCTGCCTCGCGAATGTTGAATGCAATTTCGTTGGCTAGTTTTTTAGAGCGCGTATTCAAGTTGACGTTGTAAGCAATGAGAAATTGCCGTGCACCAATGACGGTGGCGCCACTGGAAGCGTTAAATGTGCTTGGACCAAAATCAGGAGCAAAGCCACTATCTTTCATTTTCTCATTGAGCGCTTCGTATTCGCCTTGACGAATATCAGCCAGGCTGCGTCTTTCCGCTTTCTGTGCCGCTTCGCCATAAAGGTAAATGGGAATGCCCAGGTCGCGGCCCACACGCTCACCTAATTTTTGCGCCAGTTCGACGCACTGCGCCATGGTTACGCCGCTTACCGGCACAAAGGGACAAACATCGGTAGCACCCATACGCGGATGCTCACCCCGATGCTTGCGCATATCGATTAATTGCGCCGCTCGCATGATGCCCTGATAAGCCGCTTCCACCACTTGATCGGGCTGACCGACGAAGGTAACTACCGTGCGGTTGGTACTGTATCCAGGATCCACATCTAGTAAATTGACACCGCTGACGGCGCGAATGGCGTCGGTGATCGCATCGATAACTTTTTCGTTGCGGCCTTCCGAAAAGTTTGGAACGCACTCTACTAGCTGCATTGATCCTCCAGGTTGTTGATAATAATTGCCAGGTTATAGTTTCTTTTGAATGCGCTTTTTCATAATGGCCGAACCATAAGTGTGTTTGAGAGTAAATAAAAGCGCGATGATTGAGATAGATACCCACCAGAAAACCCAAAAAATCGGCAGCGTCAGTGGCACTATTTCCGCCATTAAGCTGGCATCGGTATAACCGTGTCCGGCTAAACCAAGTGAATGCGGCACCAGAATCCAGAGAAGCGACAGGGAGCTAAGCGTTGTTTGCACCGCCAGAAATAGCACCATCAAATTGGCCATAGCGGGCTTCAGCTTGCGCCCGAGCCAAAAACATGCAGCCCCCATACCAAAGCCCCAGAAAAGGCTAATCACCGACTCTAAAAAGTGCATCGGATTAAGCAATCCCGGCAATATAAAAACCAGGGTGCTCAAAATCATGCACACTCCTAGAGCGGACAAAATCATTTTGGCAAGACGGGGATACTGTCCCAAATAAATGAGCAAGCAACCAAATAATGTGGTGCCTATGTAGCCCGCTTGCACGATTAAGAACGACCAGCCGCCCTTAGAAAATGTCAGTCCACCGTGACCCTGCCCATCGGCCGCAATAGTCAATCCGGTAACGTGACCGCCGGTAAGAACGGTAATCAGGGCGTGTCCCAGCTCGTGTACCATGGTGACGAATTGATTGATTGGGGTCAGCAATAAATTGGCAATAGGTACATTGGCAAGCAGAACGCTCAAGACAACTATTGACCAGAATGCGCCCATGTTCCACTTTGGATTATGCATGAAGCTAAGTTGTGAAGCCGCATCACTGCCTGTAACAAGGGCGATTTCTTTTTCTTTTGTCTTGCTCTTTTTTTCGCTCGGCGCCGGCTTTTCTTTTTTCAGCGGCGCAGGCAAATCAGATTTTGGTTGATCTGTAATTTTTACTTTGCTGACCGGGTCGGCTTTGGCATCCATCTCCGCATCCATCTCTGCTTCGAGCCTGGCCAGGCGTTCTTGCACAGTTTCAGTCACTTTCAAATCTGGCGGCGCATCCTTGAACTGCTTTTTGGCAGCGTCTTTACCCGATGCTTGCGGCTTTTTTTGCGGCTCGTCTTTTGCATTCATCAGCGATCTTTATTCCTAATAAAAATGCTGATCTCGCTCAGCTGCTAGACTTGGCCCGGGAAATGAAAATGATAGCTCAAAAAGCATTCTAAATCGGCTATGCATCTAAACTTACTAATTGCTATCAGTTTACTCTGCTGGAGCACCTGGGGCCTTTTTGACAAAAAAGCGCTGCAGGGCGCCGGGCACCTTGATGTTCTTTTATTCCAACACTGTTTTTATCTGCTGGAAGTACCGGCGGGCTGGCTTCTGCTCAGCTATCTCAATCATAATTCGTGGCATATCAGACCAGAGACCTGGATGTGGGCCGCTTTGGGTACGCTCTCTTCTTCCAGCGCCACCCTTTTCTACTTGATAGCCATGTCCCGGGCGGAGGCCAGCTTTGTGCTGGGCATAACCGCCGGCTATCCGCTTGTAGTGCAGATTCTAGCTTTCTTTTATCTGCATGAGGCCCTAGTGCCTGAAAGGCTTTTTGGCTCGGTGCTGGTGGGATTGGGCGTGGCGCTGGTTGGCTCATCAGCGGTAGCTACAACCAATAACGTACTCCCCACTAGTGATGAAGATGCCGAAGCTGACGCCGCTAAAAACAAAGGCAATCACAAACTGGTTTTGCTCATGTGTTTGTTGGCAACCATACTCTGGGGCGCCACGGGACTTTTCGACAAAAAAGCACTTGATTTCGACGAACCGTTGCGAGTCTATTATGCGCGCGCAATCTGGGACGCCGTGCTGCTTGCCGTCATGTTGCTGGTTTATCGCCGCATCAAATATAAAATCGCCTGGGGCAGCGCCGTTGCCTGGAAATATTCCACCCTTTCAGCCTTCTGCCTGGCTCTTGGCACGCTTACCTATATGTTTGCTATGACCATGGCTACGGCTTCTTACGTAATTGTGATAACGGGCTGCTATCCGCTTTTAATGTATATGGGTGCCGTTATTTTTCTCAAAGAGAAGCTCAGCAAAATGCGACTGGCAGGGGTAATTCTGGTGGTGCTGGGCGGTTTGCTGGTGCAAAACACACAAAGTCAGTGAGCCTCAAAGTCTGGGCATAATATCTGTGAGATTGATCGAGGAGCCGATAAATGAGTGACGAATTCCGCCAGATAAAAACGGAAGATGAGCTAAAAGACAAGATTTTATCGTCAGTCAGAGAAGCATTCACCGGCGAAGAAACCAGCCGGTGGATTGTTGCCATGCAGGCGGAATCAGTCAGTCAAGCTGATGAGTCTGTGGCTACAGGCTCGAGCGACAATAAGCTAAATGAAAATATGGCCGCCCTGGTAGACCGCTTTTTCGACAACTTTAAGCGCTACGCTTTTGAATTTAATCGCAGCCTTGAACATCGAGAGCTGGTGGTTAACTGTGAAAGGCCAGCCAGCATGCGAAGCCAGGCCGACTATACAGAAATGGGCGATCCGATCCGGTTTTGCATCGGCCATATCTCATCGCGTGATTGGGCGCTGGTCGTGCAGGCGGAAGAAAACCGAGTGCGTGCGTTCATTGCTCCAATTAAGTACCTGGTGGGTTTTCAACCTGACCAGCGAGATTTCGAACCTTATGTTGACATCAAATTGATCAAAGACAAAGTCGGCTCCGTGCGACAAATGGTCTGGTCAATCGATGAACAGGCACTGGCTTTCGAAAGTATTCCGGCGCTCTCTCGCAGACTGTTCGGACAGCTGGTCAAGGTCACACGCGGCGAGGCCACCAATAACGAGAAATTCGTATTTGACCCACACGAATACAAAGAGAATACGGCAGATATCCCTGTAGAGCGCTCTTACGAGCCTGATAATAAGAATATGTTCTTCAGAGAAGCGCAAGAAAAATCGGCGCAACTTGAGCCGCAAACTTCAGCATTAACAAAAGAGAAGACCACTCATACATTGGCTGCCCTGGCCAATGTCGGGCAAAATCCCAGCCCCTATTTAAGTCAGCAACAAATTCAACATCATATGCAACCGCAAGAACCTGCCAGGCAAAATTTTGTGCCACAGCAGCTGCCCATGCCGCAAGTGCCTCAATTTTCCCAGTCTGTTGCTGAAGTTGAAACCGACACTCAAGATCAAGCTAATCCGGTTTCGCTAAATCAGAATTCTTTCAATAAAAGCGAAGCTCCCTACCATCCTGAACCTCAGTCTGTACAACAGTTCGCCAACCCCGCC
>JADYXQ010000205.1 GCA_021772135.1 Candidatus Obscuribacter sp. | reverse complement strand
GATCCTCTTTGTATGTGTTTTTGGTTCGCACCTAAACCATACCAGGCTAGTCCTGGAGGGGATCGCCACATATTTCAACTAAACTCGGGACAAGCCCCCCACAACACTGCTTGCTAGTGCTCTCCAATCAATGGGCACTGGAAACGAACACTCCACCCAAGACTTTTTTATGGACGCTGCGAATTCGGCAGCTGATCTCTATGGAGAAGACAGCTGTATCTTTGCACTGGTGCTAAAAGAGCACTCCAAGTTTCACTCTGACTTAGGAAACACCGAACTGGCCGGAAAGCTCTTGGCCAGGGCAAACTGGATATTTGCTTCACGTGGCGTAAGTTTCTAGTGGTCTAAAATTTAGACCGCAAAAGACATACCTAAGGTGCTAATCAGTTTGTCATCATCAGAGCTTGAATTGTTTGGCGTAGTGAGAAGCTTATCTCCAGAAAAGATTGAATTTGCCCCAGCCAAGAAGCACAGAGCTTGACCTTCAGGGCTAATATTGATGCGCCCTGCAGACAAGCGCACACGCGCCTTTGGCATTGTTATTCTGGCCACCGCAACCATGCGCACCAGGTCGAAAACATCAGAAAATTTTTGATTCTCCATGGGGGTACCGGCAACAGGTACAAGCATGTTGATGGGCACCGATTCTGGATGAGGATTCATATTGCACAGTTGCAAAATTAGACCAATGCGATCATTAACACTTTCGCCCATACCAATGATACCGCCACAGCAAACAGTGATGCCAGCTTCTCGGACATTGTCTATAGTACGCAGCCTATCTTCATAAACACGGGTAGAAATAACATCTCCATAGAACTCAGGAGAAGTGTCTAGATTGTGATTATAAGCCGTTAAACCGGCTTGCTTTAAACGCTTAGCCTGAGACTTTGACAGCATACCAAGGGTGCAACAGGCTTCCATTCCCAACTGTTTAACTGCTGCAACCATGCCGAGAATACGATCAAAGTCTGCACCATCTTCTACTTCCCGCCAGGCAGCGCCCATACAAAATCTGGTGCTACCAGATTCTTTGGCTTCTTTGGCCACGTCTACTACTTGATCAATTTCCAGCAGAGCAGAATTTTCAACATTAGTTTGATAACGCGCAGATTGAGGACAATATGAGCAGTCTTCTGAACAACCGCCTGTCTTCACTGATAGTAAAGTGCACCGCTGTATCTGATATAAATCATGGTGCTGTTTGTGAACGATGCTCGCTCGTTGTACAAGTTCTAATAAAGGCGCGTCGAACATTTGGCGAAGATCCTCGCGACTCCAATCGGCGCGCAATACAACAGGCGTAACATTTGTAGAGTTTAAGACCGTCATTATTTTCCTCCCGAACTTGCAGAAAGCTCTGAAACGACCTGAGCAACTTTTTTGTAGGCATCTTCTAATGCTGTGTCTTCTATGCAATATGGAGGCATGAAGTAAATTACTTTTCCTAGAGGCCTGATCAGAAAACCTTCGCTGACAAAGCGTTCTCTCAATACTCCTGCCACCGAATTGAAATAATCGTCCTGACCGTGAGACTTCAGGTCTACGGCCGCTATGGTTCCACAAATGCGGTGATTAACTAAATCAGGATGATCTGACCAATAACTGTCCATTAAGTACTGATGCAATAGGCCAAGTCTTTGAAATTGACCCGGATTTTCTTCAAGCAGATCTAACGAAGCGCATGCAGCAGCACATGCTAGCGGATTAGCAGTGTAAGAATGGCCATGGGCGAACATCTGACGCGGCTCATGAGACAAGAAAGAATTAAAAATGCTGTCGGTAGTGACTGTAGCTGCCAGTGGCAAGAAACCTCCAGTGATACCTTTAGACAAGCAAATTATGTCAGGTGTAGTGCAGCTTCTAGATGAAGCAAACCAATCACCGGTTCGACCAAAGCCGGTCATAACTTCGTCATAAATTAGAAGAATTCCTGCACTCTTACAAATACGTTCAACGTTTTGCATAAAGTTTATTGAGCACATGCGCATACCAGAAGCACCTTGCACCAGTGGCTCAATAATCAAAGCGGCAAATTGATCAGGAAATGCTTCAATCAACTCGCTCAGCTTGTGCAAACTTTCAGACTCTAACTCGGCCTGATTCTCGCCATGCAAAGTGTTTTGCGGATACGGAACAAACTGCACCGGTACAGCGTTCGCTTGAGAAGATGCAAAAAAGCCACTGGTGGCACCAAGTGCCATGGCACCGAAAGTATCGCCGTGATAGCCACCAGAAAATGCAATAAATTTATTGCGCGAGGGGCTGCCGACATTGAACCAAAATTGCAGGGCCATTTTCAAAGCCACTTCAACAGCAGTCGAGCCGTCATCACTAAAAAAGACATTGTTTAAGCCAGCGGGTAAATGGCTAACCAGCCGGCGAGACAAATTCTCAGCAGGGCTATGAGTAAATCCTGAGAAAATAACATGCTCTAACTGGCCGGCTTGTGCACTAATGGCTTTAACAATATGCGGATGGCAGTGACCGTGTAAATTAGTCCACCAACTTGAAATCAAATCTAATATTTTCGAACCGTCTTCAAGCTCAAGATAAGCACCAGATGCCTTGCTCACATGTCTAGAAACACCAGCTGTTTTCATCTGTGTGTACGGTTGCCAGATTTTTCCAGTCATATTCTCACCCCCAAAGTGCTCAAGTTGATTTCTACAGTTTTTTCTTGATATCCCATATCAAAAGATCGCGTATAGCAGCCGATGAGACTATCTCGATCAAAATTTTCCAGTCGGTCAATTTGAGCTATAACCGGCACTTGTGAATACTTTTCTATCGCTTCTAAATTGAACAGATTTACTTTGCCATTGAGAATAATGCCTAAAATTTTCAGCCCTCGAGCCCTGAGTACCTCAACAGTCATCAGCGTGTGATTGATGGTACCTAACAAATTGCTATGAGCCACCACCACCACCGGCAGTTGCAGGGCTACCATTAAATCAACCAATAGATGTTTATCATTGAGTGGAACCAGGGCACCACCAGCACCTTCTACAACCAGGGCTTGATTAGCATCTATATTTTCAAAGCTCGAAACAATCTCAGAAAGTACAATCTGTCTGCCTTCGATTCGCGCCGCCAGGTGCGGAGATACTGGAGTTTCAAACAAATACTTCTCAGGTATTATTCGTCTTGCATCAAGCTGTAAATGCTTCTTGACCCAGAGGCTATCGGTGGCAGGTCGGGGATATTTCTCCAAACCACTTTGGACTGGCTTCCAATAATTGGCATGTAAGCCGGCAGTAAGTATTGAAGAGACAACAGTCTTTCCCACTCCGGTACTCGTGCCGGTTACAAATAATCTTGAAGGCAAAGTTTTCATCAATTCTTCTCCAGAATGGCAAAAATTGTTTGATATGTCACTGATATAGGTCGGCCTTGGGAAAGATCATCCCAATGCTTCTGCAGACAGGTTAATTGCCTGGTAGTCAGCATCGGACGGTCATCATTTATTTCAAAATTTTTCTTGCTCGCACCAAGGTGTTTAAGCGAAAAGAAAAAATCTTTCGAACTTTCAAAATTTTGAGTAATAAACGATTGGCTAAACTCCCCGGAGAAGCCGGCTGCAGTTGCTCCATCCACCACCGCTTCAAAAGACGGCAGACGATTGGCAGTAAAGGGCACATCGGCCAAATTGCAAGCATGTTGCCATTCGCTAAAGGAATTTGAACCAGGCAAACAAAAAGCTAGCCTGCCTCCTGGAAGCAGGAGTTTATTCAAAGTTTTAAAAAGGAAAGGTAAGTCTCTTATCCACTGCAAAGCAAAGGACGAAACAATCACGTCAAATTGAAAATCTTGTTCAACCATAAACTCAGACAGCCTATTGCAATCTAGCAGATAAGCCGAAACGGAAGCATCACCATGGGCTGCTCGTATTTTCTTCTTTAATCTTTTGAGCATTGCTGATGAGGCATCAAGGCAAACCAATGAGCATTGGGGAAATTCTTCAAGCAACTCACAAGTAAGAAGTCCGGTACCAGCTCCGATTTCCAGCGCTACTGGGTCAGTCATAGTGGGAACATTCTGCTTAAGCAGACGCACCAAAATTTCGGCTGACTTTTTTTGCACAACCGCGTGTTTATCATAACTTTCAGCAAATCGAGAAAATTCAGTTACGGCAAGATTAGCCATGTTCATAATTCCTTTCATAGTTAAGCAATGCTTTGCAAAAATCTAATCACCTGAAGCACACCAGGGTCAGGGTTAAAAACTGGTGCCAAATGATTTGCACCATCAACCTCAAGGATGCCTTCTGTATTGAGAACTCGGCCAAGGGTTCGTGCCTGTTCTATTGAGACAATTGGATCGTTATTGCCTTGAAGCACGCAGATATTTGCCTTGTGCGGCCACCATCCTGGTTGGATATCTACTTGGTGTAATAATTCAAGATCACTAACCAATCGGGCTAAGTTTATCGAGTCTTCTGATATAGCTGGTCTAGCTTCAACAGGCCAATCGCAAGCGGCCCAAAAATCGCGCAAGGCTGTTAGCGGTTCCGCCTTCAATTTAGTTATCATTCGCTCCAAGCGTCTTTTGCTCAAGCGACAACCAACCTGAGCGTCTTGATGAAAATTGGCGAAGGACGACAGGCTGAGTAAGAAATCAGCACTCTCTCGCACAATAGCAGGAATCAGGTGTAGCCCTAAAGAATGGGCAATCACCATGATTTTCTTGTCTAGGGTTGGTAAGGCCTTTAGACAGACATCGTTTGCAATATGAAAATAGCCTCGCTCAGCCACGAAATATTCGAGCTCTCCCTGATTAGAATCTCTCATTTGCAAAGCGAGCCCGTCTAAAGCAGGTTTCCATTTCGAGAAAACACTGCCGTCCATTGCCCATCCGTGCTGCAAAATTACAAGCGCTTTCATGGTCTAAACTGCCTCAACACCTTCGATAATTGATCAATATGTTGCTCTGAATGCGCGCAACTCAAAGACAATCTAACCGCTGAAGTTCCTTTGTCTGTTGTTGGTGGCCTTAAGGCTACGGCAAGAAAACCATTATTTTGCAAGTGAAGACTGAGGGCTAGAGCTCTTTCGGCAGTCTCAAAGACGATGGAGACAATATTACTTTCGCTTCGTTTAAATTTGAAAGGTAAATCTTCTAGCTGCGACTGAAGAGAAAGTGATAACTTGACTAAATGGCTGCGCGCAGAGTCTAACTGTGGCACTAGCTCTAAAGATGCGTCGATTGCACCAAGGGTAGCCGGCGGCAAAGCAGTAGTATAGATTAAGCCTGGGCACCGGTTAATCAAGTATTCCCTGGTCAGTTTGGAGCAAAGTAAGTAAGCACCATAAGCTCCCAAACCTTTGCTAAAACAACCCATGGCCAGCGTGATATCTGATTTACCAGCTGCCAGTCCCATACCGTTGACTCCGGCAACTCCAGTAGCATGTGCATCGTCAATATATAAACTGCAATTATATTGCTTGGAAAGTTGAAGCAATTCGACAATGTCATGACGCGAGCCATCTACACTATAAACAGACTCGGCAAAGATCCACTGATTAAATGATGAGATACCACCCATGGCATCACGGTCTTTCAGTCTGGCTTGAAGGTCTTGATTGTTGATATGAGCGAAACGTTTGAATCGCGCTTTCGATAATTTAACTCCCTCAACCATGCTGCGATGAATTGATTTATCAATCCAGGCAAAATCAGCACTGCTCATAAGTGAGGGAATTACGCTAGCATTGAGCTGATAGCCGCTAGCAAAAATCAGAGCTGATTCAAAACCTGTGAGCTGTGCAAGCTTGCGCTCAAGATGATCATAAGCCTCATTATTTCCTGTTACTAAACGCGATGACTGATTGTTTGCACCGTATTTTTTCACATACACAATAGACCTTTCGATCATTAAAGGATGATTTGCCAAATTGAGATAATCATTACCGGCGAAATTACACAGGCTCTTGCCCTGATAAATTACATAAGGTGCCTCAAGCGGTGTACAAGACTTCAGCGTACGGCGACTATCGGGCGAAAGCTCGATCGATTCGGCGGCGACTAAACTGCTGAAAGTCATGAAGACAACCTTTAAATAGCTTTTTGCATAGTAACTTGACCGATGACAAACAGTTGACACAGGCACCAAAAGTGATACCAATGTTTAACGTCTTTATTTATTTCAAATCGCTAACCCTGACAAATGCCATCCGCTAGCTAGCGACACCACGAGGCAGCGCAGCTCGTCCTAATGCCGGAGCTAACCGCAGGTAGTGCGTTCTTGCGTAGAGCACACGACTTTTGCAGGTAAGTTTAAACAAGCCGGCTTTGAAAACAAGAAACTTGATACGAGAATCTGACTCTAGAGAAAACTCAACGAAGGGCCTGAAGCCAAAGCGATTTGAAAATTGATTTTTCAGGGCATTGGCTACAACAAGAAGCTGCTCCTCACTATATTGGAGCAAAAGATTCTCGACCTTGGAACGATCGCTCTCTAAATCTGTACGCAACGCGTTCTCAGCAGAACGGATAATTCTATTTACCTCTAACTGAACATCCAAATTTGCGTACATGGGTCACCACTTTAAAAGAGCACAGCTAAATAAAGTAATTCAATCCTGCGTGACAAATACATACCAAGCAAAAGGGCTTTCACCAATTGCGCTAACACTTTATTGGAATAAAAGATTTGAATAACTGCAAATATCAGCATTGAGACTAGTCGCCCTGCTTAGATAAGTGCTGAAAAACAAAATTCAAAAACTTTCAAAGTCTCTTAATACATTTAAAAATTCAAGCTTAGCTCGTAGTTCAGAACATTAGTGCGCATTTGATGCGTGACATTGCCGCTCGTATGGAAATGTCACAGAGGAAAATCTACGGTTCGTAATTATTAATCTGGAGTCACGTTATGAACCCCGAAGTTGAATCCGAAAAAATATCCAGCAAAGATGGAGCAGAAGCAAAACCCGGCGGGATTAATTTGCTGTCCCTCAAAGGTGATGATTACTACGACAGAGCAAAAGTGCCTAAGGCAGTGCCAAAGGAGTTTCCGTCTACAGAAACATTCGCTGATATTCTAAATTCAGACGTCCAGTCAGACGGAAAGAGCGAACCCCGAGGTCTAACAAAGTATCTGGCCGGTTTACCAAGCTTCGAAGACATATCCCACTCAGTAAACAGACTTGGCCGCGACATCTATCAAGGCACCAAGTAAAATATTGATAGTACTCTCGTATCATGAATGCGCGTGAGCCCTGAAGACGCCGGCCAACTTTTAGCCAATCACAATCTCAAAGGAAGTTTTACTTCTCAGTGCCTGCATCAGCTACAAACACAAGGTTTTGTCAGAGTGGGAGTGATTGACGACGGCAATTCTTCCCATGCAAAAAACACCATCTCGCGCTTGTTAGCTTCTGTTCCAGACAATCTGGCAGGCAAAGTACAGGTAGTGCTCTATGACGTCAGCAAAGGCAAAGAAAAGGCATTTGATGATGCTCTTCAAGACGCCCGAAAAAAAGAGATTGTTGCTCTAAATGTTAGTGGCGGTTTAGAGTCGCTGAGCCTCAGGCAGTTAGCGCAGAGCGTGGGCGCTGAAGACATTAACTCGGGCAACCGCGATCAGGCCTTTAATCAAGCCTTGAAACATTTTGACTCCTCTACCGGCCGTCAAATGCAAGATGTTAAAGAAGCTTCGCGAATAATTCCGGTGGTCACACCCATTTGGAATGACGGCAACACCACGCCAGCTGCCTTAGCCGGTAATGTAATCGTTACCTCATTAAAAGGTGATACTCGTGCAACCCGCTCAGGCTTACCAGACTACTATCTGGAACCTTTACCCAAAAACCAATTTTCTTCGCAGGGACCTCCCCGTGTTATCGGTGCCATGCTAGGCACGATTGGAACTCGCTAGTGACAAAGAACTAGATATGTAATTGTCACAAAGAGCGTTTTAAAGTAGTTCAGTCGCATCCCCGCGAATTTACCATTTTCAGACACATTCAGGTGTCAAAGCGAGCCACCATGATTGACTATGACATGGCCTTAGAAGCAGGCATCGAAGCAGCAAACATTTTTGCAGAGAAATCGGAAGCCAATATTTTACACGCGGCCCATGCAGCGGAAATATTTCTAAACCAAAGATGCCGAGGAGCGTTTGTGCGCACGACCATTGTCTCTTTTAATAAAAATGTTCATGGATGTGAAGCACGCTTGCTTCAATACACTGCAGACAGTTATCGAATCCTGGTTGATTTTGTAGATTTAACCGCTCCAATTTCAACTGATTGGATATCACCTACGCAGAGAAATGCCCCGTTCTCAAGCATGTTCTCAAATCAAAACACTGAGTCGAGATTGATGGTCTAAGAAACAAAGAGACTTTTTGGAAGAAGCAGAAGAAGAGCAGATGATGCTCTTCTTCTGCTTTGTATTGCTGCGATCAAGAACAAATTCACAAAGGAAAAAACAATGACTGCGACAACAGCTGTAGCAGATAATTTGATCTATGAAGAAGGGACTGGTTATCTTGAAGTGTTCCCATTACTGGTAGAAGAACACTATCTTCTCTGTCTTCTCACCGATGTCTTCGCCTTTTGGCAGCAAATTCAATTTGGCATATTAATCCAAGGAAGCGTGATCGAATTTACGCCACCAAATGCTCCATCACTGATCAAACTTAAAGATGGATATCTCACTATCTCATTTGGTCTATCAAGCCACTTTCATCTCTGTATCGGTAAAAACATCGGGACGAAGCGTTTTCCTACAAGTGAGAGTTTGCAGAAAACTCGTCGCGTGGCTCGCGCAGAGCTTTACCGAATTTTAAATCCGGCGATGGAGCCCACTTCCTGGGGTTTGCGGTTCTTTAACGGCAAAAACGAGCAAATGCTAACTATCTTTTTGCCGAACCCGCTTCTAAGCGATTGCCACAAAATAGCTAAGCAACCAGACTATACAAAACTAGAGCTGTGGCTGCTTCTACGACTGAGGTATCTCAATTTAAGCGAGCCCGACCCTCGCGACTATCTAGCTAAACGATTCATACATTGTTGTTAGGTTGCTAAATCAGACTGAAACACCCAAATACCACAAAGAAAATGAACAACTCATCGAAACGATCAGATTTATTCTTGCCTAAAATCGTCATCGATCTAAAGCAATCAGCAGACACAGGCAAAGACAGAGGCATTGACCATAGTTCGGCGGACAGCAGACAGCATATTGTAGTTTGTGCAGGTTACGGTGAAAAAAATTTTCCTTTCCCTGATACTGAAACTCTCGTGGCTAATGCCTTGACCAGGCTAAGCAAAATCGACAAAGAATCACCAACCGATGACAATGGCGAGTTTGCAAGCGAAGAACTGGAGGTAGCAGAGCAAAAAATCAGTGAAAGTTCAGAACTTGATTTTGACAGCCACAACTTCGGACTGAGCTGCCGGCTACCAGACTATCAAATGCTCCATGGTGATATGAAAGAAAAGCTGCCTGTGGAAAAGCCGAGGGCAATAATTGCATCACTACCAAATCAAGTCATCAAAGTTGACGCTACCCTTTACTCTGCCTCCGGAGGCCTGGCCGAACTTTTGAATGACGGAAAATTCTATGCACTGGTGGCAGAGAGATTTGACGATCAAACTGGTGAAGTTTCATGGGCACGCGATAACATGCCTGCCAAATACCAACCGGCAATTGAAAGCTTAGACAACCAACTGGTAAAACTTCGAGAGGTCTATCTAGCTTCTTTACCAAGAACTCTAGATGGCTTAAGGGCTCATAATCCAGGAGTATCTGAATATGAATTGTTGGAGGCCGCCGTTGAGGCACTCGATGAAGAGCTTACACCAATAATCGATATACTGCGCATCTGGACTGACTCCTTCGGCCAACGCCGAAGCGGGAAGTACAAAGAACTCGATGCTATTGTCTTTAGTGTCGAACAGGCTCACTATCTTTTCGACGGCAGCGATCCAACGTCAAGCTTGACAGCGGCCAATCGCTCATTGCTCAAAACCCGTGTTTTCCGCACCGGCTGTGTCTATGTGGCCAGATTCAGCAAGCTAGGACCAGCTACTTTGCCAGCCGGCCCCATCGGTGCCCACGCTTTTGAAGTGCCACACGACGAACGCAATCTGATTGCATTGATGCTCATACTTTACATGCACGAGTTCCGACACGATATCTTTCATGATGTCGAAGGTCTAGGCGAAGAACTGGTGTCATTATTGTCGGCAAAGATTGCCAAAGCTGCTAAGGCAGGAGATTTTAAACTCTCGCAAAAATCTGTCAAATTCGGCAACCAACAATTACCTTTGCTTGATTTGATCATCAAGTTTTTCATTGATGCAATTGGCGAAGTCGATGCTGACATTTCAGGCGGCGTGCTCTTATGCGGTCCAGCATATTTGTACAACATGATTTCTACCTTCGGTGCTTTCAATTCTCAAGGAAAAGGCGTATTCAACACAGAAAGACTATTGCGTACAGATTCACATTATCAGTTAGAGAACAATGAGGCCGGCGAAGCGTCACTGAGTTTCTTTCCTCATCCGCCCGACTATATTCGCGCTTACATTGTGGCATCGGCGCTAGACGAAATCGGTTTCACCACTGAAGCCGATGAATGTCGACGGTTGGCTGACCAGGGGGTAGGTGTAATACCAGAATTTATCGAGTGGCAACCAGCTCAAGATAAGAGACTACCGATCATAAAAATTGCTGTGGAAGACCTCAAAGCTGTCGCTCCCGTTGTAGCTAAAGCTTTGATTCGCACACCACTCAAATCACTTGGCGGAGTCTGCGCCGCAGACGTGATGAACTGGACCATTGAGCGTGAAGAAAAGGCGCAGCTTTTAGCTCAGCTAATTGCCGCCGACAAATCAGATTTACCACAAGATAAAGGGAGCATTCATGCCACTTATGTTATCTCCGCTGCAACTATAGCTTACTGGGGTCTTTGCAAATCAGGCTACCAACCACGATCTGCTTCAGCGATTGTGCAAAAAAATGCCCTGAAGATGCTCGATCAGGTACGCGCGCAGTTTGAATCATCGAATACGAAATAAGCCAATGAAAGCCCAATAAGCCAATGCTTTGGTAAGTCTGAGCAGTAGAAATCATACTTCTACTGCTCAGATTTATTCAAAGTCAAAAACTTTTTTCAACTCACTAATAGACCGGCCTACTACAAAATTGGATTTTTTTGAGTAAAAAAAAGAGAAAGTAAGAAAGCCACAAATAGGCCTTCTTACTCTCACGAAATGCAACCTTGCGAGCCGAGCACCGGGTAACTATTGAGCGACTCTGTTTTGGGTGTAGTTGGTCAGCCTTGCATGATACGCCTCGCGAGCCAGGCGACTACGTTCGGAAGCAAGAGTAAGAGCCTCGATGGCGTTTTGATAGTCAGTGAACCAGCGGGCCTCCTCTTCTGTGTCTAAGTTGAACTGGTCAATTGTTTCTTGCGTGCGCGACTGATGATCAAATGCGTTTTGAAAAATCGATCCAGGGTTCTTCGCCAGTAAAGTTCAAAGTGCATTGCCAACCGGCAGCGTCGTTAAACTCGTCAACCAGCCGTTCGGCAATGTCTTTGCTAATCGAACTGGGAATAATTACATAGACAGTTTCACCTTTGATCAGCCGACTGATTTTGCGTTGCAACTCATTCAAACAATGCTGCAAAAATTGCTGGAACAATTCTTCTTCACTGACAGAAGTAGCTGCCAGTGCTTGCAATGAAAACTGATCAAAGGTTACGATCTTCGGTTGTTCTGACATTGATTTGAAGTGCTCGCTAGCGTTTATTGCTTGTGAAATGAAACTTGATTGCCTCTTTTTGTAATTGAAGCTTTGTTTCCGGCGCTGAGAATATTAATCTCAAGGCTTCCAATAGCTTTGCCACCATCGTTCAGCTGACATGAGTCTTGGATATTGGTCCAAAAAGATTTACCCTGATTGACGATAGTAACGTGGTTTGTTCCTGATACTTCGAGCGACCATTGACCGTCACCTTTATCAACAAATAGGGCAGCTGTGCCTTCGTCGATACCGATAACAATGCGGCCTGGATTCTCAGCGCACAGCGCCAGCAGACGGGTGTGTCGGTGATATCTGTCTACATGAGTGTCGAGAATAATCTTATTGAGCAGCGCCAGGCCGTCGGCGTATTCGAGCTGGTTGCAACTGATCAAAGTTTCTTCACTCATGCCACCTGCCACCATGCGGTCTGACAAGGCAGCAGTGCCGGCTGAATTACCAGCAATCAAAATGCCTTGAGAGGCGGCTCGGCGAATGGCACTGACAAGCCCATCAGCTTGCAAGCCATCCATCAAGCGCGTTTGCACACCACCACGCATGTAAATCGCGTCAATGTCATTCGGCAGCTTTTTGTGAGAACCTGGGCTCAAAACAGTTACTCGAGCACCCAAACTGATGAAGTCGGCGGCGCTGAGCGCACCATCTTCAACAGGGTTTTTAGCAGCATGCGCGACTACAGCAATATGCGGACTGTAATTTTCTTTTCCTTTACAGGCAAGGTTGAGCAAACGCAAATAATTGACAGTCACAGGTTGACCGCCAATAGCAAACAATCGAATTGTGTTCATCTTGGCACCAATCTTTTCAAAAAATTAGTAGGGGAAAATTGGAAGGGCCTTGAGGAAGGCCCTTTGAGACCTTACTGGTAAGGTCTCACTTCGCGCGGCAGTGGCTTATCGGCGCCTGCAGGAAGGTCACCTTGATTAGCAAAGCGGAAATTGATCTTCGCCATAGCAGCGTTGTATTCAGCGGCCAGGCCGTTATAGTCAGCTGTTAGACCAGAGATTTCGGCATTGATTTGATTTGACTCTTCTAGATCTGTGCGCGCCCATTTAGAGCGTGGCAACACTTTTCCGTCTTCCGTATTGGCATCTTGCAAAGCTTTCAGCCGCGCCTTTTGTGCCTCGATATTCTTTGCTTTGGCATCGAGGGTGGCAGAAACGTCTTTAAACCAGGCGTACTTTCGCAGCAGCACACGAGGAGATGTTTCTTCTTTCACTACCTGGGCACCTTCTTGGAAGTAGCTAACGACATAAACTACAGCGCCAGTGCCAAGAGAGAGAACCAAAAGCATGGCAAAGATTTTGCCAAAGTAAGAAATTGGTCCAGCAGAATTTTCGGGATTAACTTGATTCCAATCGTTAAGTTTGCGACCCATGAGAATGATTCCTTTTAATTTCAATGGTTAACTGAGCAATGAAGCACGAAATCGAATTCAATTTTTGACCTGATCGATATTGAGTACAGCAGCAGGCACGTTGAGCGGTTGATCACTGAGGTGGATGATTTGCCCACCGGTGAAGAAGTGTTGATGATAAACACCGTTGGTATCAAACCAATAGATGTACTCAGATGAAGTACCATACGTTCCATCGTCCTGGAGGACTTCAGACGTATAGTGGTTTTCGTTGCCGATGCGCACTGAGAATCCGCTGGTTGAAGAGTTAACCGTATTTGGTGTCAAGCGTTTGCCTGATGATGTCACCTTGCCTTTCACCGTACTGTAGATGAGCACCTTGCCGGAGTCGGGAGCAACAACATACAAGTGCTTGATTGAGCCGATCTTGTTGTCTAGCGTCAGTCTTTTTCTGATGGCAGTCTGCTCAACGGTTTCTCCTGTAGTGGGGTCCACAGGAACTTGAACTGTGAGCTTCTGTACGCCAGACGCAGATTGAGGCTGTTGTGGCGTGCTGCAAGCAGTCACGGACACTGCCAACAAAAGAGTGAGACCAAGCATGGATGGAGAGATCAATTTCATGATGATACCTAATTAGATGTCGGTGGGTTGAAAAGGACGAATTACTTGCTGAGATCAAGAACTAGAGTGCGCAGCGGCAAAGGTTGTGAGGTAATCTGGATCACCTGACCGTCATTGAAAAAATGCTGATGATAGCGGCCATTTGTGTCGAACCAGTACAGGTAAGGCACCGAAGAACCATATGTGCCATCATCTGCCAAAATCTCGGTGGTGATATATTCACCGTTCTGGATGATTACTTTTTGACC
The DNA here is from genome assembly GCA_021772135.1 of Candidatus Obscuribacter sp. GTDB lineage: Bacteria > Cyanobacteriota > Vampirovibrionia > Obscuribacterales > Obscuribacteraceae. The sequence goes on along the minus strand of JADYXQ010000205.1, from coordinate 2,936 downwards.
TTCGTAGACAGTAGTTTTGTTATCACCGCTGCCAATCTCGTACTTCTTGATGGTTGAAACAGGTGAGAGTTTCTTGCCCGACGATGTCACTTTGCCTTTCACCGTTGAATAGATGATCGGCTGACCAGTTGTCGGACTCAAAACGTACAAATGCAAAATTGCACCGGTACGAGCGTACTGTTGCAATCTTTTGGAAACGTTGCTTTGTTCCAGCGTGGTGCCAGTAGCAGGGTCGACCGGAACTTTGACGGAAGCGCGACTAGTGGCAAAAGCGGCCAGAGCGGCAAAAGAAATCGCAGTTGACACTAAAGAGGCGGCAAGCAACGCGCTAAGAACATGTTTGCTTTGCATAGTCGAATTAGTGAGTAATGGGCTTGCTTAATTGATTAGCGCTGAAAGGCTCATTGAAAGAAATTTGGTGGGTGAACAACTATTGCTACACCTAAATTGCACTGGCAAACAAGCTAGCGCAAGCGGCACCACGGTAATTTCGCCCTGTTGAATGCCTGCATCGATTGCGTGAACCAAAGAGAGATATGGCAATAGCTGTTGATAGGAGATCTAGTGATAGAAATACCATAACGCAGTTGTAGATAGAGCTAGGGCCATAAACAAAAGGAGTGCAGTAGGCCAAAAGGCCGTTCTTTAGTCAAAAAAAGTTTGGAATCTAGAAAGCAAAAGTTTAGTCTCAGGTGTCAACTCGCCTATCACCCAACAGAAAACTATTTCCATCGATTCAAAACAGCCCCATATCATTTTCGCTAATTATTGGATTGCACAAGTGTGCATCCTCCAAGCACGCATGTAATTTTGGAGTAAAAAATCATGAAATCAACAAATGAAAACAAAAAGTATGGGCTCAACGCCGCCGACTTTGTCACCTTCTTGAGCGGAGTTGTATTTGCCTGCATCGCCATTGGTACCACAATCGTGGGAGTGAGCAATTACGATGCATCAGCATTCCACCTCTTGTGCAACTGGACTATTGGCGCAGGCGTCGTGACGTGGCTTCTGCTAATGCTCAATCGTGGTAGCAAGACTGCCGATAGCTAATTGGCGTCAATAGCTTAATTTCAACTAGAACTCAGCTTAAACAAATTCTTGTAATTCAGGAGTCAACTTTATGGACGGCCATGATGGCGGTCAGGGCGGTGAGTTAGGCGTAGGCCATGGTCACTCAGCCGATCTCGGTTTCGGAAATGATTTAGGTTTCGGACACGATTACGCAAGCGGCTTTGGTGATCATGACCAAGCAACTGTCGCTAGCGAAGCACTAATGTACTCCCACGCTTTTAGCGATACTCACGGTGACTTCGACGCTCACTTCCACAGCGGAGAAGGTCTATTTGGACCTGGTCTCGACATAGGACATTTAGATGGCTGGAGCCACGGTGAGGGATTGGACCCACAGAAAGCTGAGCAGAAGCGACTATATCAAGCGGCGGTAGACAAGGCCAAGGCCGACCCTAATCGCCGCTATTACGGAGCGCATATTGTCGGTCATGGTCACCTCGACATCCCGGCGGAATTTAAGCGGCTAGCAATCCAATGCGGTTTAATTCGCATTTGCAATACAGTCGCCAACTTTAATCCAGTCGATCTAACAGATGATCAAATCAGCGATTGGGCGCGTTTCTCGCCGCCATACTCTCGCAAGTACACGCCGCTCGGCTACTACCCAGGCGCGGTCGGTCTTACTCGAGTGTTTAAACAATACTGGCAGCAAGCCGACAAAAAACCCTGGTGGCGAAGAGGTACACCTAAATATGACCGTAGCAAGTCAACCTATTTAGAAGTCTCGATTGTCACCTGGTACTACCAAGTAGGAGATTACGAAACGCGCATTGATCTAAACATAGTCTCGGTTCCAGTGCTCGATCCTCGAGACAAAGTCTGGGCTATTCGCGGCGAACCACTAGCTAAGCACCAAAAGGCTGCCAGTCAATTGTGCCAGCAACTATTTGACACTATCAAGCAAGCGGTTCCGTCGAAGCAAATTCAAGAACGTCGCGCTCTGATTGCGAGCCATAAGGCTAAGTCTGCTCAAGTCGCGAAGGAACAGCAAAAGGAACAGCAGCCTGTGCCGGTCGAGCCACCTGTGACAACACCAGTTGCAGTGCCTGTTCCGGAAACTGTGCCAGAACCTGTTCAAGAAGTTGTTCCAGAACCGATCCCGGAGACCCCAGTTCAAGAACATCAAACACAGAAATCTACAGCTGAGGAACCTGCGGCTTCCGACCCAGGCAAGATTGTATACGTGCCTGTAACCATACCGGCACCTCGCAGTCAAACCTAATTGACAAACCAAGTGTCTACACAGAGGGGGACCATACCTCCCCCCTTTTTTCTGCAAACTTAATAGACCGGTCAACTAACAAACTAATAGGCATTGCAAAAGCAATACTCATAGACATTCAAAATAACCTGCTCATTCCAGACGATACCACTGGTGGTGATGATGTTTTCTGCGAGTTTTGTGCAGGGTGTCAGCGGCGAGCTTAACAATTCATTGAACTTACTTGCATTCAGATTTCACATGGGCTCATAATGCCGTCATGTTAAATCGTTCCAGCAGCAATATGCAGATGTCCATGCCCCCAGCGGGCAGGGATTTGTTGCATTACGATTTTAATCGAACGTATCGAGACTAAAGATCTGTAATAAGTTAGCAACTCCCTTTCCCGCAGCCGCGAGAAAGGGAGTTTTCGTTTGGAGAAAAATAAAATGACTACTAGCAAACATGATGCATCACAGCGCAACTTTGGCTTTAACACTCTGGCTATTCACTGCGGACAGGAGGCCGACCCCACCACTGGTGCTCTAATTACACCCATATATCAAACTTCAACTTTTGTACTTGAAGAGCTGGGCAAAAATAAAGGCTATCAGTACGCCCGGACACACAATCCAACCCGCACCGCACTTGAAGTTTGCCT
>JADYXQ010000204.1 GCA_021772135.1 Candidatus Obscuribacter sp. | reverse complement strand
TCATAGAAGTGCTCGTCGCCGTCCACCGCCGCCTTCAGTTGATAATCGAGTATGTGCTGCGAGCCGATATTAGAAGTCATAATCAGCACTGTATTTTTAAAGTTGACAGTACGACCTTTTGAATCGGTCAAACGTCCTTCGTCTAATACTTGCAAAAGCACGTTGAAGACATCGGCATGGGCTTTTTCAATCTCGTCAAACAACACGCAGCAGTATGAGCGGCGCCGCACTGCTTCGGTCAACTGACCACCTTCATCATGGCCAATGTAACCGGGAGGGGCTCCGATTAAGCGCGCCACCGTATGCTTCTCCTGATATTCAGACATGTCGATACGCACGATGGCGCTTTCATCGTCGAATAAAAATTCAGCCAGTGCTTTTGCTAGCTCGGTTTTTCCTACACCGGTAGGGCCAAGAAATAAGAAACTGCCGATGGGCCTGTTTGGATCTTTCATACCGGTTCGAGCTCGTCGCACGGCATTGGACACGACTTCAATTGCTTCTTCCTGTCCAATTACCCGCTGGTGCAGATGGCTTTCCAGCGAGAGCAGTTTCTCCACTTCACCTTGCAAAAGCTTGGTGACTGGAATACCTGTCCACTTCGCCACGATTTCAGCGATGTCTTCTGGTTCCACTTCTTCTTTTAATAACCGTGGGCCGGTGTTGTGAGTTATTTTTGATTCCAACGCATGTAATTGTTTTTCCAGTTCGATTAAAGTGCCAAATTTTAGTTCGGCCGCTTTTTGTAAATCGGTAGCGCGTTCAGCTCGTTCGATTAAGACTCTGGTATTTTCAATCTCGGCTTTAATTGTGCCGATGCTCGTCAGGCCTTCTTTTTCAGACTGCCATTGTGCTCTCAGGCCGTCTGCTTTTTCGCGCAAATTGGCAAGATCTTTTTCGATACGCTCCAGGCGCTCGAGAGAAGCAGGGTCTTTTTCCTTCTTCAATGCTTCTCGTTCGATTTCGAGTTGCATGCTGCGGCGTTCAAGTTCGTCAAGTTCAGTGGGCATAGAATCAATTTCTATACGCATACGCGCCGCCGCTTCATCCACCAGGTCGATGGCTTTATCAGGCAAGCTGCGATCAGTGATATAGCGGTCAGACAGCACTGCTGCGCTAATTAAGGCGCTATCTTTGATGCGTACGCCGTGGTGCACTTCATAGCGCTCTTTCAAGCCCCGTAGAATCGAAATTGTTTCTTCAACCGATGGTTGGTCTACAAAAACTTGTTGGAAGCGGCGCTCTAATGCCGGATCTTTTTCCACATATTTTCTGTATTCATCTAAAGTGGTGGCACCGATACAATGCAGCTCTCCGCGCGCCAGTGGCGGCTTGAGTAAGTTGCCGGCATCCATCGCCCCTTCGCCGCCACCGCCTGCGCCTACAACTGTGTGCAATTCGTCGATGAAAAGAATGATTTCGCCTTCTGACTCGATTACTTCTTTTAAAACAGCTTTTAGCCGTTCTTCAAATTCGCCGCGATATTTGGCGCCGGCGATTAGTGACCCCATATCCAGTGCTATTAGTTTTTTGTCTTTCAGGCCTTCTGGCACATCTCCTTTCGTGATGCGAATCGCTAGACCTTCGGCAATGGCGGTTTTACCGACACCAGGTTCTCCCACCAGCACCGGATTATTTTTAGTACGGCGACTGAGCACTTGCATCACTCGGCGAATCTCGTCATCGCGGCCAATAACGGGGTCAAGCTTGCCTTTGGCGGCCATAGCCGTCAGGTCTTTACCGTAACGCTCGAGGGCCTGATACGTGCTTTCCGGATCTTGACTGGTGACTTTTTGCTTGCCGCGAATTTCGGTCAGTACCTTGAGAATGCGATCCCGGGTAATGCCGTTGCGTTTGAGAATTGTGCCGGCCTGACCCTTGGTTTCATCGGTGAGAGCTAGCATCAAATGTTCGATACTGATGAACTGGTCTTTTAATTTTGTCGCTTCTTTCTCAGCTTGTTCCAGCAACTGCATCACTTTTGTAGAAACTTGAATTTCGTCCTTAGTGGTATTGACTGATGATGCCTTCGGCTGGCTCTGCAGGTAACGCTCGATTTCGGCAATAATCTCAGCGGGTTTAGCTTCAAGCTTTTCCACCATTTTTATGGCCAGACCGTCGTCTTGCTCGAGCAGGGAAAGCAGTAAATGTTCAGGCGTTACCTGACTGTGGCCGTACCTAGCAAGCACCGTCCGACATCCGGTGACGGCCTCTTGGGCTTTATTGGTAAATCTATCTAGATTCATGTCTTGCTTCCTCGACTTCTAAACTGTTACTGCACAGGAAACCACGAGCGTTGCAAAGCGGCTCCGGCGAGCATGCACCGCTATAGAGATTATGGACAACTTGACTTATAGGCCGCTCATATATCCATAATTTCTTTATTTGCTTAACCACGGTGGGCGATTAATTTCGGCAATTTGGTTTGTCATATATGATTAATCAATGCAGGAGTTCGAAGAAGACTATTACGGCATTTTAGGAGTAGGCGAGGCCGCCGCTCAGGAAGACATTCGCAAAGCCTACCTGGCGCTTGCGAAGCGACTTCATCCTGACCGCTTTCCTAATGATCCCGAGCAGCGTGCCATTGCTCAAACTGACTTCGCCAAAGTGACTCGCGCTCACGACGTGGTGGGCGACTCCGAAAGGCGCATGGAGTATGACGCTCTGCGCCAGCTGGCCAAGCGCCGGTCAGAAGTGGTCTCCACCGGCTCCTTCGTCGTCAGCTCAGTCATTCCTGATGATGCCCGGTTGCACAACAAAGATTCCATCAGTCAGCAAATCACGGCCCCCGGTGACGACAGCATTAACGTTAAGTGGGCGAACAAACACCTGGGGCGAGCTGATGACCTGCTTAAGAAAAAGCGCTATCAGGAAGCCGAAACGGCCATGAAAGAGGCCATTCGTCTGGTACCGCAGGAGCCCAAATATCACAATCGCCTGGCCGATATCTATCTGGCGCGCGGCTGGAAGACCTTGGCTATGACTGAAGTGCAGACAGCCTTGCGCCTCAATGCTTCTGACCCGGAAGCCCGCAGCCTGGAAGTGCGCCTTAAAGCCTTAATGAAAGATCAGACAACTCAGCAGATTAACGCTGATAATAAGAAGAAGGGCCTGTTTCAGCAAATCAAAGCAATTCTCAACAAAAAGATTTAGATTAATAGAGTTATGGTTCGCAGTACAAAGAACATCCTCACCGCTTCGTCTACGCTGATTTCCCTTTCGGCTCAGCTGCTGCTTGCTGCAAACGTGAACGCCGCCCCAGTGCATGCCAATCTATTGCGCACCATATCTGGTGAAGCGGTAGTTGCTAGAACTGGTGCCGCCGGTGGTGCCTCAGCGCCACGCAGTTATCAATCGAAGGTCGACTCCGATTTAAATCAAAAGCTGCCTGTCGAGGCCGAAAACCAGAACGACAGCGGCGAAATTTCTCACCCTGCAATTACTCCCATCCCTTCAACTGCTTCGGACGATACACCCTCTTCGCCAATAGCAGCTGAAGAAACTCCGCAAGCTGAACGTGCCCCAGCTGAACCTGTTGCAGCGGTGGAGTCTAATCGTTCTGTGGCCATTGCCAATCCGGGCGGCAAACAGCGCTTTTCGCTGCCGGCCAATGATTTTATTGGTGAGGGCAGTCTGCTCAAAGGGGGCGTAACCGCCACTCCAGCCAACTCACCAATTTTGCAGGGTTCACTGCAAACGCTACCAGAGGGCACAAAAGTGGCTCTGATAGCCCAGTGTTACCTCAATTCGCAGATATCGCAAAAGGGTGACCAGGTTGCCTTTCGTATTGCCCAAGATGTAAAAGACGGCGGAAGCGGCCGTGTCTTTCTCCCCGGCAGCTGGATTGCCCACGGCTTTGTCACTGACGCCGTCAGACCGGCTCGCAACGGCACCCCCGGCCGGGTGGACATTACTATCGACAAAATTGTCAGCCCTGATGGTCAATATGATTTGCCTTTTCAATGCAAAATTTCTACTGCCGACAGTAAAATGCTGGCAGTGACCAAACTTATCGCTCGCGATATTAAATTCACCACTATCGGCGCTGTTGCCGGCGGCATTATGTCCGTGCAAATGACAGGTTTAGGCATTGCTATCAGCACTCACGGTATATCTGTAGGAGCGGGTATGGCTGTTGGTGGCACTATCGGCATCACATCAGCCCTTGTGCGCAAAGGCGATATCGCTTCCATTTACCCTAATGATGAGTTGCGTCTGGAGACCGCCGAGCCGATTTCGTTGCCTGGCTTTAATCCGGCCAATTTGCCGTCCGGTCAGAAGAAGAAAACCCTAGAAGGGCTGCGCCTTTCGGTCAACAAATACCATTTTGAAAAAGATGGTCTTACCTTCGATAGGAAGGCGCGAGTATTGTTCGTTGATATGTCCATCGTCAATAACAGCAAGAATACCGTCGACAAGCGCAGGCTCTTTGTAGTTTCCGCTAAAGGGGTGCGCTATCCCGTAGATTTGCGCAGTGCCAGGCATTCTTTTACAGTGCCACCCAAAACCGAGAAATCAGGCCAATTCGCCTTCAGTGTTGATTCACCGAAGAACAAGTATTCATTGATATTGATAGACGACAAAGGTGATGAGTTCAGTCGGGCGCCGATAAATTGATCACGTTGATTAAGACAAACTCAGCTTGAAAGTGGTGATTTAGCTCATAAAAGGCATTTCCTCTAACAAATTTGTCAATTTTTGCGGTTTACCCCACTGACTTTATTTGCTTAATTACTAAATACAGCTAATATAAGCAAGTCGATCAAATGTGATCTGAACTAAGTCTATATCTATTAGATAGAGCAAGTGAGAGATCAGCAGAATCGATTTAAATACCAGCTCCTGCAACACTTAGATGTATGTTGTCCCGGAGTCAGAGGTAAGGGGGATTGATGAAGGCTCGAATCGCAGAGATGTTGCAGACTTTCCACGGACAGTCGACTCATCGGCAATCTGATACCAGCGCGAGTACGGTGGCTGGTGGCACAGGTCAGGTGCGCCGAATTCAAGGACAAACCTTGCAGACCGAAAAGCTTTTGCGCGAAAAAGATCGCGAAATAGACCGGTTAAGACATCAGTTGGCAAACGCTGAAGCGCGCTTGCAAGAGCTGATGGGGCAAGATGTTCTCACCGCATTGCCCAACCGTCATATTTTTAAAGAGCATTTGACTCACTCACTTAAACGCGCACTGCGCCTTGGTTATTCCCTCTCGCTGATGCTTATCGATATCGATCATTTGCGTGACATCAATCTCAAATATGGTCACGAAGTAGGCGACATGGTGCTTGTGGAAGTGGCTAAAATTCTCAAAAGTTCGGTGCGTGAAATCGACATGCCTGCTCGCTGGGGTGGTGAAGAACTGGCTGCAGTACTTCATGAAACCGACGCTGATGGTGCTGCCGTGGTGGCAGAGAGAGTGCGCCGCAGAATTTCCATGCTGGAAGTGAAAGAGCCCAAAACCGGTAAGACAATTAAGATTACTGCCTCTCTGGCGGTGGCCAGCTATCCGCAGCATTCCAATGATCCGCAAGGGCTGCTTGAAGCTGCATCTGAAGCTCTGGTTCAGGCTAAAGAAGATGGCTGTAACCGGGTTCTCATTGCCAACAAGTAAGTCATGTATTATTGAAGCATGATTAGATTAATGGTTGTGGACGATCACGTAGCAGTGCGCGCAGAGATTGTTGGACATCTCTCACAGGGCGATTTGCTTAAAGTCGTGGCTGAGGCAGACAACTCCAACGACGCCTGGAAAGTAGCGGCGCAGATGCTGCCTGACATTATTTTGCTCGATTTGCATTTGCCAGGCCTCTATAACACTTTTGATTTATTGAAAAAATTCAGCCAGCTGAAGCGCACTAAAGTGGTTATTTTTGCCAGTCAGGGTAAAGCGGCGGAAGTGCAAGATTTGCTGGAAGCTGGTGCATCGGGTTATGTGCTTAAAGATGATTCGCCTGCCTTGATTAAGATGGCACTACTGATGGTGTCAAAGGGTTCTAAGGGCGTGATTTCGCCTAGCTTGCCCCGCTATCTAACCAGACTAACAGTGCAAGAACGTACGGTTTTGCGCTACATGACCATGAAAGGAAAGTTATTGAAAGCCGCTGAGCGCATGGGTATTACCGAGCAGGCCCTGGCCGATGTGGTTGAACATCTGGTGGAAAAGCTTGAGCTGGAATCTTCCGATAAACTTCTGCGCTGGGCGAAAAAGCACGGATTTTAAATTTCAGCTATTTGTAAAACTTGAGGTCTGGGTGAATGGCAATCAGTCCGATCCAGGCAGCACCAAAGACGATGGCAACAAGTTCTACCGGGCTGAAGGCCTGACGAGCCAGGCGCTCCTCGCCTTCCACAAGTTTCCAATGTCGATTAAGCCAGATTTGCACAATAAACAGAGCCAGTGAGCTCGAAAGATAGAGTAATTGATAGGGCTCTTTCAATAGATAGAGCAATGTCAATGAACCAAATATAAGGGCAACAACAAAAGCAATCAGTTTGCTTTTTTTACGAATCACGCTCTCGCTGTCTGGCCAGAGACCGGCTGCGGCATTAGCAAAACCCAACAAAACCATGAGATTTACTATCGGTATGGCAAATAGGACTGTAGTTAAAACCGGCCGGGCCTGAGCAAAGGCGAAATAGGCACGTAGAGTCCCTGCTTTCTCCAAGCGGCCAAGCAGCGCCAGGTCGGGCTCAGGCTGGGCGGGATCGTTCTTGCCCAGCTCCAGCTGATTTCGTAAGGCTTCTGAGCAGTCGCGTAGGGTGCGCAAACTACGCCAGAGCCAGTACATGTTGTACATGCCTAATGTGAACACTGACAGAACCACAACGTGCCAGGCCGGCTGTTGAATGCTTTCTTGCGGAGCCGCCTCGGCCTTGTCGTTAATTTCGTTTATTTCGTTTATTTGGTTTGTTTTGATAGTTTCTGTCATCAATCAGCCTGCCAAGCCCTTAGCATCTGATTCTTGCACATAAGAAGGTGAGAATTTCGTCTAATCACTCGATCTTTACCGCCAATTTTTCGATAATCTTGTAGCAGCGCAATTAAATCGTTTTTTCGTTTCCTTAAAAAGGCGGAAGACGGCGTTTTCAAGGAGATAGAGAAATGGTCAATTCGGTAATTCTGGTAGGCAGAGCCGGGCGCGACCCGGAAATGCGCTACTTCGAATCCGGACGGGTGAAGACTACTTTCAGTCTGGCCGTAAATCGTCCAACCAAAGAAAAAGAAACCGATTGGTTTGACATTGAAATTTGGGGACGCCAGGCGGAGATTGCCGGAGAGTATGTACGCAAGGGCAGTTTAATTGGTATCGAAGGTCGCCTTGACTTCAACAAGTGGACCGACGATGGCGGCAATAAAAATGTTAAACCGATTGTGCACGCCAATGGCTTGCGTTTGCTTGGCAGCAAGCGCGATAACGAAGCATCATCCCAAGACTTTAATTAACTAGTGAATAATATCGTCACTCACCAGGTTACTGCGCAGCCTATCGACTACGCCGTTATCTTGATCTACTTCATTTTCGTGTTGGGTGTGGGCTTTAAGCTCAAGAAAAACATGAAAAGCTGCGATGACTTTCTCCTTGCCGGTCATCGCATCCCGAGCTGGGTCACTGGTCTGGCATTTCTTTCAGCCAATCTGGGTGCTATTGAAGTAATGGGTATGGCGGCCAATGCCGCGCAATACGGCATGATGACTTGCCATTTCTACTGGCTGGGAGCAATCCCAGCCATGGTTTTTTTGGCTGTCTTTATGATGCCCTTTTACTATAAATCGAAAATTCGCAGTGTTCCCGAGTATTTGCGCAAACGCTTTAACGAGCCCACCAGGGCCCTCAATGCCATTTCGTTTGCCGTGATGACAGTGCTGATGAGCGGCATCAATCTATATGCCATGGCTCTCGTTTTCAAATTACTGTTAAATTGGGATATGAACGCCAGTATTGCGGTGGCCGCACTGGTGGTACTGGCATACACCATCACTGGTGGCTTGACCTCATCTATATACAATGAAGTTTTACAATTTTTCCTCATTGTCTTTGGCCTGCTGCCGGTTTCAATTCTAGGCCTGATGCGCTACGGCAGCTGGCAAAATTTGTGCGACCAGTTTAATAATCCCGGTTATGCTCATATCTGGATGGAAGTAGGCAATGGCCGCAACCCTATGGGTGTAGACATGCTGGGGTTGATTGGCGGCCTTGGATTTGTGCTTTCATTCGGATACTGGTGCACTGACTTCCTGGTGATTCAGCGCGCATTGGCCGCCGAAGATCTAAAGGCGGCGCAAATGACACCAATAATTGCCGCTCTCCCTAAAATCTTCTTTCCACTATTGACTGTTTTGCCTGGTTTGATTGCCATCATTTTGATACCGCAATTAGGCTCGAACAAAGATAATTTTTCTTACAACATGGCTATTCCTTATTTGCTGTCGGTGATGTATCCCAATGGTTTGTTTGGTCTTGGAATTACTGCACTGTTGGCCAGCTTTATGTCAGGAATGGCAGGCAATGTCACCGCATTCAATACTGTCTGGACTTATGACATTTATCAAAGTTACATCGCCAAAGGTAAAAGCGACAAGCATTATCTCTGGATGGGGAGAATGGCTACGGCCGTAGGAATTCTCATCAGTGTAGGCACCTGCTATCTGGTGATGAATTTTGCAAGCATCATGGACTACATGCAGCTCATTTTTACTTTTTTCAATGCCCCTCTTTTTGCTACTTTCTTGCTCGGTATGTTCTTCAAACGCACCTCGCCCTGGGGCGCTTTCTATGGTCTTTTGAGCGGCACCATTGCTGCTTTTGTCCACTACCTTTTGACCACAATTAAGAACGGCGATTTGAACTCCTGGCAGAGTTGTTTACAGGGACTTTTGCACTACAACTTGCAATACGCAAGCGATATGGCCGGAAACTTCCACCGCTCTATTGTGGCGTGGACAGTCTGTCTTGTTATTACGCTGATCATTTCGTTCTTGACCAAGCCCAAGCCAATCGAAGAGTTGCGCGGCCTTGTCTGGGGCGTAGAAGACCAGTTGTCTGCTGCCGAAGCTGGTGTAGTGAAAAAGTCGTCAATTCTTACCAATCCTGCCTTTTGCGGCGTCATATTGCTTGGTCTTACGGCTTATCTGAATTACCTGTTCTTCTAAATCTGGTGTGAAATGCTTGATGTAAGATTGCCAATTGGACTTTTGTTTTTAGTATTGGGCGCGATGCTGACAATCTACGGTTATATGAATCCACCTCTGGAGAAATTGTATTTCAATCAGGTTGGGCTGCCGCTCAATTTAAATGTGCCCTGGGGCATATTGATGACTCTCTTTGGTATCATCATGGTATCGCTGGCGAGGCTAGATCGAGTAGCCGCTCTTGAGCGCGATCTCAAAGCCGCTGCCGATGCAAAAGCGGGCGCAAGCGACTCAGACATAGTAGATGTAGTAGACGCCGGCTAGTTAGCAGCCGTTGGTTTTCTTGAGCTTGCCTATTAGCGCGTTCCATTCGCCAGGATTAAATGCAGCCGTAATTTCATGCAAAATGCTTTGCACTAAACTTTTCAGCATGGCAGTACCAACGAACTTATTTAGCGTTCAAACAAGCGACTAAAACTTTGCCTGTGGTGACGTCGTATTTCATCAACATGTACCAGGGCGCGAAGCCGGCGGGTGGCACCTTCACTGGTGCGCTTTTAGCCAGGGCGCTTTTCAATGCTTGAACGATGCTGTTGTTTTCGCTGTCATCAGTAATTGGTACAGCGGAGAGAGTGCCGACTTTATCTTCAGTGGTGACATTAGCAATTTGGCCACTGTTTTTTACGACGAAGCTCACTAAATAGTTGTATTTGCGATTGCTGGTTTCTACCAGTTGAGCTGAACTGGGCACGGTCAAATTAGTTTGAATGCGTTGGGTCAGATCTTTGATGTAGGTGTCCAGTCTGCCCAGAGTCTCTGTGGAAGCCAGAACACGGTTCTGTCTGAAATGCGATTGACTGGCCGGTGATGGCCGGTCGGGGCTGAGCCAAACATATTGAGGGCTTGAGCTCACGGCCAGGGTAAATTCTTTGGCTGCCGCAGTGTCATAGACAAATTCAGGGGCGGCGGGCTGAGTGATGTTACGGCGCCGGTTGCGACGCTGTGACGATGAGTTGTGATCGGCTGGAACGGCTGTGATTCCGGCGTTGCTTCCGGCAGGGGTGACCCCTAAGCTGGGAGCGGTGGTGGTGGGTGTGTTCAGGTCGCCTGGAGCTACATCGGCTGGCAATTGTTTCGGTTTAAACCGTTCAGATTGGTGGACCTGATAATTGGGTGCCGTCCAGAGCACGCCGTCTGTTGAACTTCCGCTAGTGGCCGGTACGGTATCGATAGCTGACTGTGTAGAAGCTGAACTGCTTGAGCTTGAAGAACTGCTGCCGGATGAGCTGGTGGCGGCAGAAGTGGTGGAGACATCCTGAGCCCGTGCCTGTAAGCTGCCGGAGCTCAGGGCGGCCAACATCGCTATAGCTACTAAATTTGAGCCCTTCCGTCTGATAAACAGTGGCAGTAAGCTCGAAACCTGGTTTTTCATATGCTCTGGACCGTCCTGATTCTCTACTCTAATTTGTCGATTTTTCAACCGTTCTAACTATACCCAGGAAATGGTTTCTGACATCCACAGTTTTCGGATGAATCGGCTTGCCGACATTGAGCAGATGGCTCAAACTGAGGTCACAAGCCACAAGCATGGCTCTGTCTAAGTTAACTTTCTTGTTGGAGCCTGGCACGGGGACGCTCAAAGCTTGCCAAATCGGCTCGGTAAAATCTTTTGGTCGGCTTTCTTCCAGACAATCAGCCAGAAAAACCACCTTTGAGATGTCAGACATAGGCGCATTGCCAAGAGTATGTTCGCTGATAGAAGCCAGAACTTCAACATTGGTAATTTTAAGCTCGGCTTTAATGGTCTGGGCCGCCACAGGGCCGTGCAACAAATGGCCGTTTAGTTCTTCTATGGCCGTGAGTTTAAGACCAAAAGCGCGGGCCTTTTCAATCAGCTCCTTGTCTTTGGTTTCTTTACAGCAGTCGTGCAAATAGCAAGCCAGGCCTACTAAAAGACGGCTTACCCCGGCTTTTTTAGCCAGCAAATCACCCACTGCGGCAACGCCGCAAACATGTTCGAAGCGTTTTTTTGAAATGCGTGGTTGAGTCCACTCTCGGGCAAAATCAAGAGTGATGGCCGCCGGCACACCGGGCACGCGCGCAGACTTTTTTGCCGATTTCACGGCTTTGTCTTTCAAAGTCAGCTTGAATGGTTTTTCGTTTTTGTTTTTCGTTAGCGACTTAGGCATCTGAACAGTCTCTGTTTAGCTAGCTATTTTATAGTTATCTATTTTTTTGTGACCGCGGCATTGTCTTTATAATAGCCACTGTTTTGAATGATTTTTGCTACTTCCGGCAGCACCATATATAGTACTGACTTACCCAGGCTGACACGTTTGCGAATATTCGAAGCAGAAATAGCAATACCAGGAAAATCGACAATGCACAAGTCGGCGCCGGCATGTTTCAGATCTTGGCGGGCCTGTTGACTCTGAGTGGGTTGCGACTGGGTAATGGTTTGCACGACATCGGTGCTGTAGTTACTGTTGAGGTTGGCATTGACTGCTTGCACATCAGTGAGATAGCGCAAACGCGGCACAACCAGCAAGCGACAGAGTGAAAGCAATTCTTCCGATTTATGCCAGTCTTTGAGAAAGGGCAGATTGTCTCCGCCAATAATCAAATTGACACGTGTATTTTTCTCTTGTGCCAGCACTTGCTTGACAGTATCAACAGTGTATGAGGGACCTGAGCGCTCGAGTTCAAGGCGCGACGCTTCAAAATTGACATTGCTCGCCACTGAGGCTTCAACGAGTTTGTGCCGATCTTCACCGGGTAACAGCCCAACTTTACGGTGGGGAGGTTCAGGCGAAGTGACGAAAAGCACTTTGTCTAAACCAAATTGATCCCTTGAACATTCGGCAATGAGCAGATGACCCAGATGGATGGGGTTGAAGGTGCCGCAAAATAAACCAATTTCTCTCATTGCTTTCTTTTATAGCGAGTATAAACTCGCGGTAACCTTGCTCTCAGTCGACAGGCCAGCTCATAAGTAATGGTATCAAGTGATTTGGCCCAATTGCCTAAAGTGAGCCCTTCGGCTGAATTGTTTTCACCATGATCGTCTGTGCCGATAAGAGTGATTACATCACCTTCTTGTGCCTCTGGCACAGCCGTTATGTCAAAGATCATCTGATCCATACTAATGCGGCCCACCTGATTAA
Organism: Candidatus Obscuribacter sp.; assembly: GCA_021772135.1. Lineage (GTDB taxonomy): Bacteria > Cyanobacteriota > Vampirovibrionia > Obscuribacterales > Obscuribacteraceae. The sequence continues at coordinate 29,927 of JADYXQ010000204.1, read as the reverse complement.
CTTTCTTGCCCATAATCAGAGCGGGAAGTTGATTGGATAAGCCGCGATCTACGCCATCGGCATAACCGATTGGGATAGATGCCAGCCGTGTAGTTTGTTTGGCCGTCCAGGTGAGGCCGTAACCCACTGACTGGCCGGCTTCAATTGTGCTTATGTGATTGATACGGGCTCGCACCGAAAGTGCCGGGCGCAAATTTAGCGATACCGTATTTGGTTCCAGACCATAGAGATATAAACCCACCCGCACCAGATCGTAATGGCTCTGGGGAAAGGCGCCGGTGGCTTCGCTTGAAGCCAGATGCAGAAAGATGTTGGGGAAATCTTTTTTTGCCAGTTGGGCCGCCTGTCCGAATAACAAATTTTGCTTGTCCACTGATTCTGCGCAAGAAGCCTTGGCCAGGTGGCTAAAGACGCTCACGAGCTCCAGATTTTCTAAGCTTTTGATCAGCTGCAAAACTTCTTCAACACTCTCAACCGGTATTCCCAATCGGTGCATACCAGTGTCGATCTCGAGATGCACACGGGCTTTACCACAAGCAGCCACATCGCGAATTTGTTTTTCAGTTGTGAGAGTTATGTCTAAATCGTTATCAAGAGCGGTTGAAATCGCCCATGATGGAGTTGGGCTCAAAATTAAGATGGGCAGCTTGATTCCGGCGGCGCGCAACTGCGTGCCTTCATCGATAGAGGCGACACCCAGCCAATCCACTCCGCCTCCTGAAGCAGCCAGCAACTCGGCCACATTTGCAGCGCCATGGCCATAAGCATCACTCTTTACTACCGCCATCAATTGCGGACATATTCCTCTTATATTAGGTTGCAGCCAGGAGCGCACCAATTTAAGATTTTCTTCGATGGCATTGAGGTCTATTTCGACCCATGCGTCTCTGCGTAAAGAAGAGAGATTGGCTTGACGGTTGGGAAGCATAAGTAAATTATCGACATACTCGGTATTTGAAGCACTTCTCAGAGCTTTACTTTATGCTAGCATTGCTTTCTGGTGTCATAGTCATTTCCACTAAACACACGACTACAAAGACTTTTTAGTGTTTGTGTCTGTATACAAATGGACATTGATTTATACCACCTCATGCCGACCTGAATGCAATCAATAGTTTAGTTAGATCGGCACGAAGCCCCTTGTGGCTTGGAATCTCTTGGGAAGCCCGAGGCATTAAACCCTCAATTGTTCAATTTCTAGGAATTTGGTTCTAATCTTCAAAGGGGTGGAGAGTCTTGAATAAAGCAGAATTGGTGGACATCGTTGCTAAAGAAGCCGGTACAACCAAAAAAGATGCAGAGCAAGTAATCAACAAAATGATGGATACCATCATTAAGCATGTTGCTCGCGACGAAAAAGTTACTCTAGTTGGATTTGGCACATTCGAAGCCCGTCAGCGTAAAGCACGCACCGGACGCAATCCAAAGACTAACGAACCTTTACACATTCCTGCCAAAAGAGTGGCAGGCTTTAAAGTGGGTAAAGAATTCGCCGAATCGGTCAATAAAAAAGGCAAATAAGGTCCTGGGAGGTTCGAGTGGGGTTACCTAGAGTTGCAGTAATCGGTTGCGGAAACTGGGGAAAAAACCTTGTACGCAACTTTGCTCATCTGGGTGCCCTCTCGATCGTCTGCGACGCTGATCAGAAGCGCCTTGATTACGTGCAGAAAGAGCACAAGGGCACATCTGTCACCAGTGACTATGACAGCATTTTAGCTGACACCAATGTCAGCGCAATTGTCATTGCCACTCCTTCAGACACCCATTTTCAGCTAGCTGAAAAGGCCCTGATGGCCGGTAAACACGTCTATGTAGAAAAGCCTCTAGCTCGTGACGTCAAGCATGCTGAAAAATTAGATGAACTGGCCACAGAACGCAATCTTGTGCTCATGGTAGGCCACTTATTGCTTTACCACCCTGCGGTCAATTGTCTCAAAGACTTGATTGCATCAGGTGAGTTGGGCGATTTGCTGTTTGTCCGTTCAGATCGCATGAACTTCAACAATTCTCGCCGCGACTGGAGTGTGCTCTGGGATTTAGCCCCGCACGACATCTCGATGATGAGTTATTTGCTTGATTGCGAGTCGCCGGAAGTGACTCGCGTCGGTGGATGGGACACATTAGGCGACGGTCTTGTAGACGTTGCTTATTTAGATCTGACTTTCCCTATGGGCAATCGCATTATTCCCGGCCAGGTGCGCAACAGCTGGATCGATCCGCAAAAATTGGTGCGCTGCACCGTAAACGGAACTAAGAAAACCGCCGTTTTAAATGACACCCAGCAAGAAGATAAATTGGCTCTCCACAGCGTTACCGAAAAAGGAACGATGGTGGTTGAGTATCCTTATTATCCGACCGGTGAGCCTTTACAGCTCGAATGCGAGCATTTCTTGCAGTGCATCTTGCGTGGCGAACGGCCCCGCACAGACGCCAACAACGCTTATCACGTCGTGCGTGTGCTCTCCGATGTTGAAAAGCGGTTGTCCGCTCGTCCTCGTCGTGTAAATGCTGCCGCAACATCCCGTTAGTTTTCGTTGTCGCTTTTACACATCCGCCGACAGCCGTGTATAATTTCCCTACACTGATCGCGATTCTCACCTGAGATAGCACCCCTGCGGGAGTAATTCAGTGGTAGAATGCCTCCTTGCCAAGGAGGATGTCGCGAGTTCGAATCTCGTCTCCCGCTCCATTTTTAGCTGCCGTCAAGGCAGCTTTCTTTTTTTTTAAAATCTGTTTGGCTTAAGCTATATTAGTGAGCAACAAACATATCTTCAGGAGAAGCGTTAATGACTGAGGAAGTGCAGGAGCCAAAGCCTACAGAAACAAATGAGAGTGGAGAAACTCCAGTTTCTGAAACTGTCGTTTCTGAGCCGGTTGTGGCATCTATTGCCAGCGATCCCGCTTCCATTTCTGCCGACCCGGCTCTTGACTCCGCCGCTGGTGCCTCACAAAGGCGTTCACCCTGGGCCTCATCGGCTGCAGCGCTACGTTACATCGGTGATGCTTCCGCCACTGATGAAGTGCAAGTACGCACATCAGATCGGGTAACAGTAATTGCCTTGCTGATTTGCTGCATTGCTGAAGTATTGTCGCTCACCTACACACCCATGGCCGATCTTCGCCTGGCGTTTATTGTCATTTCAGATATGGTTCTGGCCGTGGCGGTAGTGATGTTTATTATTTATCGTCTTGGAATCCTCTCGTCTCTTGGTAAGCGTCAGGCAATTATTTGCTGGCAACTGATGATGGGATGTATTTTTCTGGGAATATTTTTGTGCGTAAACGTGGCAGCCGGAGTGGCTTTGACTGTTTCCAATATGTATTCGGCAGATTCGCCCAAAGATATTTCGACCAACGAATAGGCCGTCACTCACTGCCAACTGTAAATAATCCAGCTCTAGCCGAAGGCCTGAGCCGTGCGGCCATGATAAAATCCACAATCTAAATTGGATTTCGGCATTTACAGTCACTGAGAGAGTAATTCATGAAGGTCACCCTCGAACGGGAAGGCAAAAACGTAGTTAAGATGAACATAGAGCTTGAGCCTGACAAGGTTTCACGCGCCTATGAGATGGCTTGTCGCCAGCTCAGTCATCAGGTTCGCATCCCTGGTTTCAGACCAGGCAAAGCACCGCGCATGATCATCGAAAAAACAATCGGCGAAGAAGCAATTAAGCGTGAAGCCTTAGAAAAGCTTGTTCCTGAGTTAATTAATGAGGCTCTCTTTAAAGAAAACCTCGACATCATTACAGCTCCAGAATATTCCAACTTTGATTTCAAATTGGGCGAGCCCCTCAAGTTTGAAGCTAAATTCGAAGTTCGTCCTGAAGTAAAACTGGGCGGCTACAAAGAAATTGAAGTCAATGTACCGGAAGTAGTTCTGCCGGAAGACGCTTTAGAGCGTGCTCTGACAAACGTAGCCGAGACTAAAGCATCGTTAGCGCCTATCGAAGGCAGAGCTGCTGAACTTGGTGACACGGCCGTTATTGACTTCGAATGCTCTGTTGATGGTAAGCCTTTAGAGGGCGGTAAAGCCGATTCGCTCATGCTTGATCTGGTGGAAGGTTCGTTCTTGCCAGGATTTTGTGAGCAGGTAGTGGGCAAAAACGCCAAAGATAAATTCAAGGCCAAAGCCACTTTCCCGGAAAATTACAAACGCAAAGAAGTGGCGGGAAAAGAAGCCGAATTCGATGTGCACCTGAAAGAAATTCGCAAAAAGACTACGCCTGACGTTAATGATGAACTGGCGAAATCAGTTGGTCATGACACTCTTGATGCTCTGAAGGAGTCTATTAAGGCTGAGCTGCAAGAAGTGGTCAAGCAGGAAAATGAATCGCGCGCTCAAAGAATGGTAGTAGAGGCGGTGGCTCATGCCGCTGACGTCGATATTCCTGAAACCATGGTAGAACGTGAACGTGACCTGCTTTTAGGTCAACTGCGTCGCTATGTAGAGCAGAATGGTCAGCCATGGGAAGAATTTGAAGCTACCGATGAATATACCCAGATGAAAACCACCAAGCTTGAAGAAGCTAGGCAGCGTGTGCTGACTTCGCTGGTACTGGGTGCCGTGGTGCGTGAAGAAAAGCTCACCGTTAACGACGAAGAAATGGCCCCATATTATGCAGAATTAGCCATGCGCTATCAGCTGAAACCGGAACAATTCGAAGAATTTGCCAACAATGAAGATGTACGCAGGCAGGTTGCTGAAGAAGTCTTGACTGGCAAAGTCGTGGAACTTCTGGTAGGAACCGCTAAGATCAATTTTGTGCCAGATGAATGCACAGAAGATCATGACCATTCCGCCCATGGCCACAGCGGTAAAGCTTCTGAATCTAAAAAAGATGGTGATGAGGCCGTTAAAGCTGAGGCCGGTAAGAAAACTAAGAAGAAGGCTGAGTAAGCTTTCCCATTGTTGAGGACGGCAAAGACACTGCTGGGTCCCAGCGGCCGTTTAATGTGTGTTTGCCGTTTTTCAGTAAGATATAGTGCAGACGCTGAACTGAATAGGAAATAGAGAAAATGACTACTGAAAGATTTGGCGAAATCATCAAGACGCCTCCAAGTTCCAAACAACTTTATGAAATCTGGAGCCAGACTCCTTATGCCAGTCCTGATGCGATCTACGCACCGACTGTAATTGAAACCACTTCACGTGGTGAACGAGCTTTCGATATTTTCTCCAGACTTTTGCGCGAGAGAATTATTTTCCTCGGCACCGCAATTGATGACATGGTGGCAAATTTGATCGTGGCTCAGTTGCTTTTGTTGGAAGGCGAAGATCCAGAAAAAGATATCCGTTTATACGTCAACTCGCCCGGTGGATCGGTTACTGCCGGTCTGGCAATTTATGACACCATGCAACACATTCGCTCAGACGTATCGACCATCTGTTTAGGTCAAGCAGCCAGTATGGGCGCGTTTCTTCTTTCTGCCGGTAAAAAAGGCAAGAGACTTTCACTGCCTCATTCACGCATCTTGATTCACCAACCACTGGGTGGTGCTCAAGGTCAGGCTACTGATATCGAAATTCAAGCGCGCGAAATTCTTCGCATCAAACGTCAATTGAATGAACTTATGGCTGAGCATACCGGTCAGTCAGTTAAGACAATTGAGAAAGATACAGATCGTGACAACATCATGACTGCTGAAGAAGCCAAGGAGTATGGACTGGTGGATCAAGTTATTACCAAACTTGAGCCATCGCCCAGCCTGTCTGCTGTTTAATCATCTAGTCAGTGCCCGGGAGCGCAAGCGCCCGGGCATTTAACTTTGTAGAATACAAAGTGTGTGATTAAGTAGAACTATCTGCCTAGATCTAAATAGGGAAACTAAATGCCAAAACAATCGGACAACCGACTCAAGTGCTCGTTTTGCGGAAAGAGTCAGGACCAGGTCAAGAAATTGATTGCCGGCCCTGGTGTATATATCTGCGATGAGTGTGTTGATCTCTGCAATGAGATCCTTGATGAAGAACTGTTCGAAGGCGGAGCAGCGGCGCAGCCGGCGCCTGAGACAACTACTCCGCAGATGGTCGATATTCCAAAGCCACAAGAAATTAAAGCTTTCCTCGATCAACACATCATCGGTCAGGCCCGCGCTAAAAAGATTCTGTCAGTGGCGGTTTATAACCACTACAAGCGCATCAGCCACAACGCTGAGCTGGCTGATCAAGTTGAAATTTCCAAATCTAATATTCTCCTGATTGGTCCTACCGGTTGCGGTAAGACTCTTCTGGCTCAGACTCTGGCTAAATTGCTCGATGTGCCGTTTGCAGTAGCAGACGCCACCACTTTGACCGAGGCCGGTTATGTTGGCGAAGACGTTGAGAATATTCTGCTCAGACTCTACCAATCGGCCGATTACGACGTGAAGAAAGCCGAGCGCGGCATTATTTATATTGATGAAATCGACAAAATTTCACGAAAATCCGAAAACACCAGCATCACCCGCGATGTCTCCGGTGAAGGCGTTCAGCAGGCATTGCTGAAAATGATTGAAGGCACCCTGGCTAATGTGCCTCCTCAGGGTGGACGTAAGCACCCTCATCAAGAATTCATTCAGATCAATACCGCCAATATTCTCTTTATATGCGGCGGCGCATTTGTGGGCTTAGATAAAATCGTCGAGTCGCGCGTTTCTTCCAACCGCAATATCGGTTTTGGCAGCGAACGACCTCTGACCACCTGGGAAAGAGATCAGCGCTCATCCAAAATTCTTATGGAAACAGCGCCGGACGACTTGCTTAAGTTCGGCTTGATTCCAGAATTTGTTGGCCGTATGCCGGTTACAGCGGTTCTTGAAGCTCTCGATGTAGAAGCTCTGGTGCGCATTATGGTTGAACCCAAAAATGCCATCATCAAGCAATTCCAGCAATTGCTCTCCTTAGACGGAGTGGATCTCAAATTCGACGCCGAATCTATTCGCGCCGTGGCTGAAGAAGCGCTCAAACGTAAGACCGGTGCCCGTGCACTGCGCTCAATCGTTGAAGAGATTATGCTCGACATCATGTATGAAGTACCATCGCGCAGCGACATTAAGGTATGTCATATCACTAAGGAACTTGTAGAAAAACGATCGACTGCGGAGTTACTTCAGCTTCCAAAGGCTAAACTAAAGGGAGAGATTGCCTAGCTTTTTCAAGAGCCCGGTGAACTCCAAACAGTTTCTCTTGCAGAGGCCCGGTTAACGCCTTATGGTGGATTTGAGCAGCGAAATTTTCCCTCTCATCCCTTTGCGGGATGTGGTTGTCTTCCCCCAGATGGTCACACCATTGTTCGTCTCCAGGCCGCGTTCAATCGCTGCGCTGGAGCAGGCACTGATGCGTGACGACCGCCTGGTGGTTCTGGTAGCGCAGAAAGAGCCCGAGACTGAAGATCCCAAGATTGATGACCTCTATCAAGTCGGAACGCTGGCCGAAGTGATGCAGATGCTCAAGCTGCCTGACGGCACCGTCAAAGTGCTGGTAGAAGGCTCTATGAGGGTGGATCTGGACAATATCGAAGAGGGTGCCGAGCATTTCACCGCCAAAGTGGAAGAGCGCGCTGAAATTCTCGTGGACGACGAGACCTCTCGCACTTTGATCAAGATTTCGGTGGAAAAGTTTGAGCAATACGTCAAGTCGACTAAAAAGATCAATCCGGAAAGTTTGCTGGCAGTGTCAGGCATCGGCCAGCCCGGTCGTCTGGCTGACATTATTGCCACCTATCTAGGTTTAAGTCTGGCCGAAAGACAAAACAGCCTTGAGATCAGCGACGCCACCGAAAGACTGGAATATATCGGCCAATTGCTTTCGCGCGAACTTGAGTTGGCCGATCTGGAGCAACAGATTCACGACCGCGTGCGCTTCAATTTAGAAAAGACGCAAAGAGAATATTATTTGCGCGAAAAACTGCGCATTATTCAAGACGAGCTTAATCAAGACGGCGGCGAGCTCGGTGAGATTAACGAGTACAAACAGAAAATCAAAAAGTGCAAAATCTCCGGTGTTGCTCTTGAGCGGGCCAATAAAGAACTGGGCCGGCTGGAAAAAATGATGCCGCAAAGTGCAGAGGCCAGCGTCATTCGCACTTATTTAGATACTCTGGTGGCACTGCCCTGGGCCAAGCGCTCTCGTGAAGCCATAGATTTGCACCGGGCTGAAGAGATTTTGACCGAAGACCATTATGGTCTTGAGAAAGTTAAAGAGCGCATTCTCGAATATCTTGCTGTACGCAAGCTGGCCAAAGAACCAACCGGCACTATTTTATGCCTGGTGGGACCGCCCGGCGTTGGTAAAACCAGTCTGGTGAAGTCTATTGCGCGGGCTATGAACCGCCAGTTCGCTCGCATCAGCTTAGGCGGAGTCAGTGACGAAGCCGAAATTCGCGGCCACCGCCGCACCTATATTGGTGCTATGCCAGGCCGCATTATTCAAGCTGTGAAACAAGCGGCTACTAAAAATCCGGTGATTTTGCTTGATGAAATTGAGAAGATGACGCGCTCTTATCAAGGCGATCCTATGGCGGCCATGCTGGAGGTGCTCGACCCGGATCAAAACGACAACTTTACCGATCATTATTTAGACGCGCCTTTTTCGCTTTCAGAAGTAGTTTTCGTGGCCACAGCCAACAGCTTAGAGCAAGTGCCACGGCCATTATTTGACCGCCTGGAAATAATTTCGCTTTCGGGATATACCGAAGAAGAAAAAGTAGCCATAGCCGAAAATCATATTTTGCCTAAGATACTTTATCGCCATGGTCTGGATGAGAAGCAACTGAAAGTGCCGGCCCCTACCCTGCGAAAAATCATTCAAGAATATACTCGCGAAGCAGGTGTGCGAAGCCTTGAGCGCAATCTTGCCTCGATTTGCCGCAAAGTGGCATCTCAGGTTGTGAAGGAAGAAATTGACTCACTCAAGCTGCAACCAAATATGGTGCCCAAGTTCTTAGGGCCACCAAAAATTGTGCGCGAAAATGAAGTTAAGGGCCCGCAAGTAGGTATAGTCATGGGCCTGGCCTGGACTGAAACCGGCGGCGAAACTTTAAGCATTGAAGTAAATACCATGCCCGGCAAAGGTAAATTGCAATTGACGGGGCAACTGGGCGATGTGATGAAAGAGTCTGCCGAAGCGGCTTTTAGCTACATTCGCAGTCATGCGGAATTGCTTGGTATCGCACCTAATTTTCACGAAACTCTAGACATACATATCCATATTCCTGAAGGTGCTACACCAAAAGATGGCCCTTCCGCCGGTGTGGCCATGTGCTGCGCTCTGGTATCGGCAATCTCGAAGCGCCCTGCTCGTGGCTCTGTGGCCATGACCGGCGAAATCACACTGCGTGGTCGCGTGCTGCCTATTGGTGGGCTGAAAGAAAAAGTACTGGCCGCACTGCGTGCCGGTATTAAGACAGTGATTCTGCCGCGCAGCAACGAAAAAGATTTGCAAGATATCCCCGACTATGTCAAAGAAAAAGTTGAACTTGTGCCAGTGGCCCATCTCGACGAAGTATTCGCTTTAATCTTCAAAGATAAAACGAATAAGACTGAAGCGGCCAAAACCAGAAATACGGTCAGCGGCGCCAAGCGCAGTGCTCTGGGCCGGATCAAATAGATTCGGCCAATAAACAACTTGTACACAACTTCAGGCTAATGTGATTCTTGTGAGCGTTCGAGCGAGCGCCACATTTACTAAAGAGTCTATAGATATTCGAGGGCAGCAGCTTTCGGTAGCACTCTACTGGAGCTAAACAAGAATGGTTGATAAAACCCATCTTCACAAGGTAGCTGATAAGCAGGCCAGCGACGAGAAAAAAGATTCAAGCCACCACTTCCAAAAAGAAGTGAATGATGTGCGCGCTGGTGTTCAGGGTTCTGCCAGTGCTGAACTGAAAAGCGCTCAAAAAGATATTGAAAAAACTTTTGGTTCCTTATCGATCACTGGTCTGGTGAAAAGCAAAGATAAATCAAAAGACTCTACGAAAGCTTCGGCTCAGGCTTCAGGCGAGCTCTCGGCCACTGCTCAAATGGAAGGTGACCATCACACCCCGGCCGCTGACAAGCCGGTGGAGAAAAAAGTCGATTCTCAAGAAGAGATCTCTAAAAGAAAAACTGAAATTCAAAATAAGTATGGCGTTGTCTTTGATACTTCAGCTGACTTGCCGGACAATGAAAAGCCGCGCCTACGCGAGCCTTCTGTGGCCGAGCTGGACGTGCTGGACACAGCCCTAAACAAGTCTCGCGAATCGAGACAGGGCACTGAATCAAGCAAGCCTTTGCATATTGCTTTCTTTACCTATGATAAGTCCGACGGTGCCTCCGCCACTCACGGCGGAATTAGCGGTGGTGGATCGCGCATCATTGTACGCAGTGAGAATTTGACTTTGGCCGACGGCGATATCAAAGACAAGGTCACTCTCGGTAGCGTGCTGATGCATGAGCTCGGTCACAGGTCAGACTTTATTGACCCGCGCGACAACGAACAAATGGGTTGGAAGCAAATCGGCGACAAGAGTAAAGGCCAGTTTGCCCTGGAAGCAAGCGATGGTCGGCTCTACAAATATGTTGAAGGAAAAAATAGCCCCACTGGCGAATGTTACTGGCAGAAAGTAACTGCAGACGGCACAGTGCAAGACGGTTTAAACGATTCGCGCCTGTCTGACAGTGAAATGCAAAAGGAGGCAAAAGTCAAACAGCCTATGCATCCAGCCAGCGCGCCCGCCGAATCTTTTGCTAACGCCATCAGAATGTATCGTCAGAATCCTGAAACGAGAAAAGAGCTGGAAGAGAAATCACCTGAGATCTATAAATATATGGAAGAGTACGATCGCAAACATTTGCGCCGCATCGGCACTGACTTCTTTGGTGTGCCTGAATATAAAAGAGAACCAAGCGGTCTTGTCAGCCAGAATTCCAGATCGTGGAATCCGTGGATGATGTAATAGCTACAAGCTAGTCAGTCACTAAATTACTTTGCCCGCAGCTTGGCTTCCATCTCGTCTAATTGTTTCAATCGGGCTGCGACGATTTGCCCCGGCAGCGTGCCTGCAAGTTTGGCTTTATGCCGATTGATTTCAGCTTTAACCTGAATGCGCAAAGTGTCAATCATCGAATAAGCACCTGATGGGATTGCAATTAAAGAAGCGGTGAATAACAAATCGTTTGTCACCCGGCTGGCTCTGTCGCTTGAATTATTATAGTTACTGTTGAAGCCCGGTATGGTGAAAAGCACACCTGAAGCCGTTTTTGTACCGCCCACATAAAGGCCACCAACAATATTTTGAGTAGCCGTTAATTTCGAGGAAGCATTTTTCTTCTCAGCAGAAGCGATTTCTTTTGACAATGCTTCAGTGTGCAGCGCATACATAGTATTGCGGTCCACGCTTGCAACCGCCGATGGTGCCGCTGCCCTTGACCTGACTCTATTGACTGCTGCTAAGTCTGCTTCTAGTGTTGCTATTTTTGAGCCTTCAGAATCAGCCACAATTGATTTGATGCGATGTTTGGTTATGTGTCCAACACCTTTAGCCGCTACACGCGAAAGGATGGGACCCCACATGGTGAGTTGGCCGGACACTAAGAAAAGCACGCCGGCTCTGCCGTTCCAGACGCGGTGGCGCCGGTGCAGTGAGAGATATGCGAAATAATAGCCAATGGCATTGGTAGTGTATTTGCTGAAGTCAAAGAAATATTGCATCTGCGGAAATGCGATGGTGCGTCTTGCGCCGACGTGAAATCGTTCGAATTCTTGAATGGATTGATCGCGCAGATCTTTTAAAACTTTTCCTTCGGCTTCGTCAACTTCCACGTGACCGGCTAGTTCCGGTGAGGTCGCTTCAACTTTTGTGAGAGCCTGCCGCTCGGCCATCATTGAATCGATATCAGACTTAATGCCGCTGACGTGTTTCATTGCCGCGGCGGGAGAAAAACCGTGACGGCGGGCCACCACGTCATGGTAGCCGTTGATACCAAATTCCATCAATGCCGCCGCTGCGCCGACTATGGAACCGATAGCGGGAATGTAATTGGCACTTTGCTGAGCGTATGGTTTTACACCAGCTGGACGATGAAGGTATGAGCCGCGATTTGCTACTGAAATAATGGCGCCGGCGAGGCCGGTACCGGCGTTCAATTCTTGTAAAAAGGCATAGCGCAGACCTTTCCAGCGACCTTGTTTAGCCACTTCACTGGTGTAGTGCAAATTGAATTTTTGCAATTCGATTTCTTTCAAAAGAATGTCTCTGGTGAGCAAATTTATTTTTGACATTGCTTCATTGGGTGACATTGAAGCACCACCAGCAAGCGTATAAGTTAAAGGTGGAGAATCCATTCTTTCGCCAATTAGCTGAGGCTGGCCTACCATGGGCGGACCTTGCGCCAGTAGCGGCAAATCGTCCACTTCTGAGCCTGGTTCTGGACTTCCCAGCGGGCCGTTTAACGTAAAGTGGCCATATGTATTTTCTGGAACAGATTCTCTATCGGCACTCTGTGTAGCGTCCGAGTGGCTGCTTGTGTCTAGTATTGGTGAGATGGACTCAAGAGTGTCTAAATCTAGTTGGTCTTTTTTAGCTTCGGCTTCGGTGACGTTGTAGACAATTTCATTTTCAGCGGTGGGCGCCGTTTCGGCTTCTGCATCGGTGAGTGGAACCGTTAGTGTGTCTGCGTTGAGCGCTGTATTGCTTGCATCACCTGAAGCAGCGTAACAAACAAGATTTGCCTGCATGATAAATGATGCTGCTAGTGCGACGCACACGAATTTTTTGCGGTTTTGACTGAATGCCACAGACTGATTCCTGCATAAAGGGCTTGCTGATGCTTGACAATGTTCTCTGAGGTGACAAGCGAAAACGCAATCGTAAGCTTACAATGTGACGGTAATGTGATCGGAAAATATAAATTGTCGCCGCCGACGAATTTCTAAACAGATAAAAGCCGCAGTAAATTTGAGTTGCGGCTTTTTTTAAAGATCACTTGCCTCAATAACTTGCGGTCCGAGTTTGTTCCCCATGATTGACGAGCTTAAATTGCATTGTGGAGAGCATAAATAACTTGCTCCCAGCCCCTCACAAAAGCTAGTTGGCAGCAAACTATGGGTCCGGTGGCACCTCAATATCTTAAATTGCCTTATTCGATAATCTTGCTCATTGTGGCCGGCGCCCTGATTTTTTCATCGGGTCAGCTGGAGATTTTTCGCGCCCAGGTCGTGACCAATATAATTAACACGGGCTCGTCGCAAACAGCCAACTATGTAGACGCGCAAATAAATTTTGCCAATGCGCTAAATCGCAACGGTCAGCAGGCGCAAGCCGCGGCCGCCTTGCAAATTGCCCTCAATAAAGTGCGGACCGAAGCAAAACCAGATAAGGCTGCCGAAATCAGATTAATGGCCTGCATGGCAGAAAATCAGTTTGAAGCGGGCGATGAAATTGTTGCTCACAAGACTACTAAAGACCTGCTTGCTAAATTAAATCCGCGGATACTTCCAACGGTGCCAATGCCGGTAGTCTGGCAGCTTGACGGGCTAGCGAAAGCACTATGTTATACCGACAATCGCACCAGGCTCGATACAGATCAGGCCATCGCCATTTGGTTGGGCAGATTTGAACAGCGCATCTTTAGTTTCTGGTGATAACGGAAAACAGCTGACTCTCGGTTTCACTTCCGGTGGTTTTCTTGCTTTCAATCTGGCAAATTTTGATGTTAAGCAGGCTGAGGAATTGCTGCTGGCTGTGGAACTGTGGGGAATTAACTGCAAACGCAGCGTTGAGCTGATTGACTATCAACAAAATTTGCAGGCCATTGGTAAAGATGATCGCTCCACGCCCGGTTATACGCAAATGTGGGAGGAAGAGCTTGGTCGACGTTTCAGTGCCACCACATTTGTGCCATTAGAGCCGGATCAAATGCTTCAGGAAGGTCGTCTTAAAATCATTCGACAGCTGGCTTCTGGTGGGCTCTCGGCAATTTATTTAGCCCAGAACAAAGGCTCCGAATTAGTTGTTCTAAAAGAAGCGGTAATTCCTAATAACACCGATGTGCAAGCCCAGGCTCAGGCAGAAAGACATCTGGCTCGCGAATCTCAATTGCTTAGTCAGTTGAACCATCCTAATATTGCAAAAGTCTACGATTATTTTATTGAAGACGGCCGCCACTATATACAGTTAGAATACGTTAACGGCGCCGATCTCCGCCAGTATGTCAAGCAAAATGGTGTTCCGCCCGTGGCGCAAGTTTTGCAATGGGGCCTGGTAATCGCTGACATTGTGGAATATTTGCATAATCAGGTTCCGCCCATTGTTCACAAAGACCTCACCCCTGATAATCTGGTGCTCTGCCACGACGGTCGCATTGTTTTAATTGACTTTGGTGCTTCCAATCAGTTTATTAGCAAGGCGACTAATACTATTGTGGGCAAACAGGCTTATATACCGCCTGAACAGCTGCGTGGTAAAACCGTGATGCAGAGTGATATCTATGCCTTTGGCGGTACGCTCTTTTATTTGTTGACCGGTAAAGATCCCAAGGCCCTCTCGGTCTCTCATCCACAAAAGTTGGTGCCTGAGTTGCCTCTTGAAGTAGATGAGATTGTTGCTCGTGCTACAGCTTTTGAACCGGAAGATCGCTATCAAACCGCTAATGAAATGAGCGTGCAAATTAAGACCTGCCTACATGATCTTGTTATTGGTGCTACATGAGCAGTAAAGAACTTTTTGTCAACAATTATGATCCTTATCACAACAAACCAGCGACGGTAGTGGAGGAGCCACTGCTGGCTGCACCCCGTATCGTCATAAACGTTTTGTGTCTGTTCAGCTTAGCAATGCTTTTCAAGTTTTTTGTTATGGGCAGCGGTATGTTCCCGTCGATGGTGGCCTTTGTGCCTTTGCAACTTTACTGGTCTTTTTGCCTTTTCCGTCTCAGTAACATTATTGGTGCCAAATGCGGTATCAAGCCTCCCTTGAGCGAAACAAATGTTTTTCTCATTACAGTGACGGCTCTCGTCTGTTTGCCTCGCTTTGATTCTTATCCGATTGGTCTTTACACCATTGATGCGTTTTTCTGGCTCTGGATGGTGACTCAGCTAATAGGACCGCTAGTTTTAGGTATAGCCATTCAGAGAGAAGCGTTGAAGCAAAAGCAAGCGGCTAATCTCTATATTTTGCCGACTACTCTGGCGCTCATTGCTAACTCGTATCTCTTGCTGCTTTTTGTACCGGCTCCAGCATTCTTTTCTGTGTTTTTCTTGTCGGCCTGGACAGTGGGGCAATTCGTAGCTCTGTCAGCTTTAAATTTTCGCCTGCGCAGCGTTTTTAGCCAGGACGTAAATCTGGTCAAAATGCTCAAAGCTAAGAGTGCTGCCAGCGCTTTTCTTTCGTCTGATTATCAGCTGGGCATTAGCTACAGAGGTTTTGCCGGTCTAGAAAAATGGCTTAAAGAAAGATTTTCGGGCTCAAGCAATGATCGCACCGCAAAAATTATTGCTGGAAGTGTGCTCGCTCCTTTTCTTCTTGCTGCAACGTTTTTTTGTTTGATACCGTTCATAAATTTCAATACATTGTTATTCCCTCAAGTGTCAACAGGAACTGTGCAAGCCGTCGCCATACCGACCGTCGTGAAAGGCACAGTTCTCACCTACGGCAGCTCCGTAATGTACAACACTTTGTTTATTCAGGGCTTTCTAGGTGCCATTGCCGCTGCTTTTGCCCTGGGTTTTGGTTTCTATGTCAATCAGCCAACTCAACTTTTGCTGGGCAAAAGAGGTCTGGAAGTGCTCTGGCGACACCGCTTGTGGTTTGCTCGCGAACTCGAATTCCCCTGGTCGAAGATAAACTTGATTAGTTACGAAAACCCACCTGACAGTAGACTATTCGCCAGTAAAAAAATCTGTCTGCAGACCGCCGACAATGAGGTTTTAAAACTCAATCTTTCTGCCATCGATAATGTGGAAGATAAAGAAGCGTTACTGCGGGCCATTGAAAAATGGGCGCCTGATGTAAAACGCGACGCCGAAGTAGAGCAACTGCTCTTACCGTCTTCCGATCACAGTTATACCGAGTTATAGTTACAGGCCCTTTCGGCGCCGCCAAAGCGGGAACGCCTGAAGCCTCTTGTTGAGCACAGCTTGCTACAAGAAGGTCGCTACCAAGTGCTCGGAGCCATCGGAGTCGGTGGTCAGGGATCGGCTTATTCAGCTCGCGATCGCATTAACAATACGACAGTGGTGCTGAAAGAATTCATCTTGCCGGTGTTCGTTAATGTCAAAGTGCGCAAAAGCGCGCTGGAACAATTTGAAAATGAAGCAAAAATTTTGCGCCAGTTAAACAATGATCAAATAGTCAAACTGCTGGATTTCTTTGTCGAAGATCATCGCGCCTATTTAGTTCTCGAACATATTGACGGCACATCATTGCGCAGTCTTATTGAGAAAAAAGGTGTGGCGGGCGAGCCGCAAGTTCGCAATCTGGCCGTTCAGATGTGCCACATTCTCGAATATCTCCATGGTCTTGCACCACCGGTAGTGCACCGTGATTTTACTCCCGACAATTTGATTTTACGCAGCGACGGAACACTCAAACTAATAGATTTTAACGTCGCCCAGCAAGTGGAAGAAACAACCACCGGTACAGTTGTGGGTAAACACGCCTATTTGCCGCCGGAGCAATTTCGGGGCGAAACTACCAGCCAGAGTAATCTTTATGCCCCTGGAGCAACACTCTTTTATTTGCTTGTTGGCGAAGATCCTGAACCAATTTCAGTATCAAAACCAATTTTAAATACTGAGAATGTCAGCCAGGGGCTCAGTGACATTGTGGCTTAAGCAACTTGCTTGTCTGAAGACGAACGCTATCAAAATGCTTCTGAAATCGAAAAAGCGCTGTTGACCTTGTAGTTGGAATGTTATTGGAAGAAGTACAGAGAAATTTGCGCAAAAATCTCTGTCCTGGTACCTTGACTACCGCGAGTTAACCACACATCAATAGATTTGGTTAATCTCCACTAACCTAATTGGCGCAAATACAGACAGAATCCTAAATATCAGCGGGCTCTTGACGCTTTGTTGCTATCATTTTACATGACCGAGGGGCGCCAACTGGAGAGGGATACAGAGCTTTTAGCTCGTCATTCTCCGGTAAAGAGCGTGCCGAGACATTTTGGCCAGTTCAAAGCGGTCAGTAATTAAGGAGCTCATTATGGTGATGGCGGAAATTAAAAACAAGAATCAGGCTTACCTGGACATGGACGATAAATACGTCAATCCAGTTTTGGCACGTTCGGCTCGCATTGTGGCAGAAAGAGCCAGCGGCTCTTATATCTACGATATGAATGGCGACGCATACCTCGACCTCGGCACCGGCATTGCGGTGAACAGCGTTGGTCACTGCCATCCAAAAGTAGTTGCTGCAGCAAAAGCTCAGCTTGATCAATTGATGCATACATCAGTAACGGTCCACCATCAGCGCTATATTGAGCTGGCCAAAAAATTGGTGGAAATTGCTCCATCGAAAAAACTTGATTCTGTTTTCTTGACCAACTCCGGCGCTGAAGCTGTGGAAGGCGCCATCAAAATGGCTCGCTATGTCACTGGCCGTCCGGTAGTTATTAACTTCCGTGGTTCGTTCCATGGCCGCACAATTTTCACCACCGCTTTGACTACATCCAAACTTTATTATCGTGAAAAATATGAGCCGCTTCCAGGTTCGATTTACACAGTGCCTTTCCCTTACGCTTACCGCTCACACTTCAAAAATGATCCGGACAAATGCGTAGAAGAAACTTTCAAAGAAATTGAAGTGCTCTTCCACCAATTTGTGCACCCTGAGCAAGTGGCTTGTTTCATTGTTGAACCAATTCAGGGCGAAGGCGGATACGTTATTCCGCCAGACGGTTTCTTGCCTCGTTTGCGCAAATTGGCTGACAAGCACGGCATCATGCTGATTATTGACGAAGTGCAAACCGGCTTTGCCAGAACAGGCAAAATGTTTGCCATCGAGCATGAAGGCGTTGAGCCAGACATTATGCTTATGGCTAAAGCAATGGCCGGTGGTTTGCCTCTGGCCGGTTTCATCTCGAAGAGTGAGCATTCACACAAATGGCCGGCCGGTCGTCATGGTTCCACATTCGGTGGCAACCCTGTTTCTTGCGCTGCAGCACTTGCAACCATCGCCGTCATTGAAGAAGAAAAACTTTGTGAACGCGCTCACAAAACCGGCGAGATGATGATGAAGCGCCTGCGTGAATTTGCTAAAGGCAAAGACTATATCGGTGAAATTCGTGGCCGCGGTTTGATGATTGGCATCGAATTCAACGACAAAGACGGCAACCCTTCTAAAGAACTCTGCGACAAAGTTGCAGAGCGCTGCCTGGAACAAAAAATGATTGTCCTCACTTGTGGTGTGGGTGGTCAGGTGATTCGTTTGATTCCGCCTCTCAACATCTCAGATGCTGATGCAGAAAAAGCATTGGAAATCCTTGAAAAGAGCATGAAGTTCTAAAACTTCAAACAAATTTGCACGCAGGAGAAAACTATAAATGAGTACAACAACAATGCCTGAAGCGTCCGCTAAGAAAGCTGAGAAACCGAATACTTACGGCAATTACATCAACGGACGTCAGGTCAAATCTGAAACCGGCGAAACATTTGCTTCTTACAATCCGGCCAGAACTGATGAAGTGATCGGCCACTTCGCCGCTTCTTCGCCTAAAGATGTGAAAGATGCAGTGGACGCTGCGGCTAAAGCTTTCCCAGCCTGGAAGCGCACACCGGCTCCTCACCGCGCCGAAATTCTGCTCAAAGCCGCTCACCTTTTAGAGAGCCGCAAAGAAGAATTAGCTCAAACCATGACTCGCGAAATGGGTAAAGTTCTTAAAGAAGCTCGTGGCGACGTCCAAGAAGCAATCGACATGGCCAAATACATTGCCGGTGAAGGCCGCCGATTGGTTGGTCAAACCGTGCCTTCCGAATTGCCACACAAATTCGCCATGTCAGTCAGACAGCCAATTGGTGTTGTCGGTCTGATCACTCCCTGGAATTTCCCTGTTGCTATACCTAGCTGGAAAACACTTCCAGCCCTGGTTGCCGGAAATACAGTGGTGCTCAAGCCCGCCAGCGATACTCCACTTTGTGCATTGATGTTTGTTGAAATCTTGAACGAAGCAGGATTGCCGCCAGGCGTTCTTAACTTGGTAACAGGTTCTGGTTCAAAAGTTGGCAATGCTCTTGTGGAAGATTCACGGGTACACGCCGTTTCACTGACGGGCTCAACTGAAGTGGGCAAGAAAGTGGCCGGACGTTGCGGCGAGTTGATGAAAAAAATCTCCTGCGAACTTGGTGGCAAAAATGCCATCTGTGTTATGGAAGACGCCGACATTGACTTAGCTCTTGAAGGCGCTCTATGGGGTGCTTTCGGTACTGCCGGCCAACGCTGCACCGCAGCCAGCCGTGTCATTGTTCACAAGAGCCGTTACGAAGAATTCTGCACCAAATTCAAAAAATCCACTGAAGAATTGAAACTCGGATATGGCCTTGATGAATCAGTGCAAGTGGGTCCAGTAGTAAACCAGGGCCAACTCGATACAGTAAAAATGTATGTTGAAATCGGCAAGAAAGAAGGCGCCAAACTGCTATGTGGTGGCAACGCTCTTACTGAAGGCGAATTCGCCAAAGGCTTCTTCCACCAGCCAACAGTCTTCCGCGACGTTACACCAAGCATGCGTATTGCCCAGGAAGAAATTTTTGGACCAGTGACCTGCATCATTTCGGTAGACAGCTTTGAAGAAGCAATAGAAGTGGCTAACGGCACTGAATTCGGTCTTTCACTTTCCATGTACACAAAAGACGTTAATCGCGCCTTCATGGCAATGGAAGAGTTGGAATCCGGCATCGTTTATATCAACGCTCCAACAATCGGTGCTGAAATTCAGCTGCCTTTCGGTGGTGTCAAACAAACCGGTAATGGTCATAGAGAAGCAGGCACTGCCTGCATCGACTTTTTCACTGAGTGGAAGTCTATCTATGTAGATTATTCAGGACGTTTGCAAAAAGCGCAAATCGATACCGACGAGTTGATTGGCAACAAAGCTGAGTAATCGTTTTAAGAGCATTTGATTTAGAAAATAAATTGATTCAATTGGAGATACAAAAATGGATTTTGATTTCACTCCCGAACAGACGGCAATGCGCAAGCACATGCGTGACTTTGCTGAGCGCGAAATCGCTCCCAAAGCTCAAGCCAACGATCGCGCTTGCAAATTTGATTGGGATATTGCCAAAAAAATCTTCTCTGAAGGTTTTCTCGGTTGCCCAGTGCCTGAAAAATACGGCGGGCTCGGCATGGACTACATCGCTTATGGCCTCATGACTGAAGAAGTGAACCGCGTTTGTTCGTCAACCAGAACACTCTTCTCTGTGCAAACCTCACTGGTGGCATTGACCATTTTCAAATGGGGCACCGAAGAACAAAAAATGTTCTACCTGCCTAAACTTTGTTCCGGTGATTTTCTGGGATGTTATGGTCTGACTGAGCCAGAAGCTGGTTCTGACGCTGCCAATCAGCAAACACGCGCTGTCAAAGATGGCAACGATTACATTTTGTCAGGTTCCAAAACCTGGATCTCATGCGGCACCATCGCTACCCATGCGCTTATTTTCGCTACAGTTGATCCATCGCTTGGTCACAAAGGCATTTGCTGCTTTGTTGTTGATACCAAATCAAAAGGTTTTACAGCTCAAGCTATGCACGGCAAGCTCGGTCTCAGAGCTTCCGATACAGCCAGTCTCTTCCTTGATGAAGTAAGAGTGCCGGCTGAAAATATGTTGGGTAAAGTCGGCGAAGGTTTCAAAATCGCCATGTCGGCTTTAGATAATGGCCGCTTCTCGGTAGCTGCTGGAGCTATTGGTCTGGTACAAGGCTGCATCGATGCTTCGACCAAGTATGCCATGGAGCGCATCACGTTCGGCAAACCAATCGGTGAGCACCAACAAGTGCAAGCCATGATTGCCGACATGGTTGCTGACTGCGAAGCCGGCCGCCTGCTCTACCTGCGCGCTGCTCACCTGAAAAATAAAGGTGTTCGCAACAGCCGTGAAACTTCCATCGCCAAATTGTTCTGCGGTGAAGCAGCCAACAAGCATGCTCACAACGCCGTGCAAATCTTCGGTGGTTATGGTTTCTCAGATGAGTATCCAGTTGAGCGTTACTTCCGTGATGCCAAAGTACTCAACATCTACGAAGGCACTCGCGAAATTCAACGTTTGATCATTGGTCAAGACGCATTGGGAATTCGTTACGCCAACGGCAAACCAGCTGAAAACTTGACCGCTTTAGCCACTGTCTAATCACGGCGCAGAGCAAACACTATGGGGAGGGGCCACCTGGCTCCTCCTCAATACTATGAAAGGCGAGGACAATTTTGTTACTGATTAGAAATTCGATCGTTAGTTTCAGTGCTTGCCTGACACTGGCCTCCTGTATAACCTATTTACATTTACCCTGCTCGATCGCTGCTGCCCAGGCAGCTTCTACGCTATCGGGCTCTCTGACCAGCTTTGATGCCGATGGCGAAAATGCGCTCAACGTTTCTGACTATTCCCGGGCGCAAGAGCTTTTTACCAGTCGCCTGAAAAATCTCGGTGCAGCCAAAAATGGAAAAGGTACTTTTACTGAAGTGGGTCTGCGCGCCGGGCTTTTTGAAGCGCTGGTGTGGCAGGGCAAACTCAGTGAAGCCGCCGCTGAATTAAAGCGCATTCGCAAAGTACTTGATCCATTGACCCGCTCGGCTCAACCCTCGGAAATGGAGCAGGTCAATTTGCTCAATGCCCGCGTCCTAGACGGCCAATCGTGGTTAGAAGATGGTCTCGGGCAGAAAGATAAGGCCATAGATACTTTAACCCAGGCAATCAAGCTACTCAAAACCGATGGTATCAAAGATACCGAGACCTGGCGCTTACTGACTTGCATGGGCCATCTTGCCAGCTTGCGTGCCGCACAGGGCGCCTACGGTCAGGCGGCTGCTTTGCTGCAGGAGGCTATTGAAGAGTCTAAAGGTTCAAGCAGCGTTGCTCCTCTGAATATTGCCGACCTTGAAGAACAGCTCGGTAGTATGCTTTTTAAAATGGGCAAAGCTGCTGAAGCGGCACCGCATTTCCAGGCTGCCCTGGCCATTGATAATTCAGGCAATGATGTGTTGCAACGCTATTCGCCAAAGCCTTACTGGCTTTATCCGACCTATAAATATGTAGACGGCTCGCCCTGGTCTGCCGGTGGAATGATTAACGGCGCGCCGAGCAAACGCATTGCACTGAACACGGTGACTGTACAAGTAACCCTAGTTCGCGACAATGCCGCTCAAGCAAAAGGCAAAATTATGCGCGTGGGTGTAGCGGTAAAAAATCTCAGCGACGGGCCGATTCAGTTTATGGGGCGCAGGCCAGAACTGATGGTGCTCACGCCTAAAGTTGTAGCAGCAACAATGATCGAACCGCTGCAAATGGCTCAGGACGTAGAGAAGAAAGCCGGCGGGAAGGCTAAATGGGTACGCTTCTGGGGCGAAAACGCCACCCAAACCATGAGCAGCACCTATATCAATCCTCCTATGTATGGCTACGGTATGGGTGGCTTCTATCCGCCGGTTATGAGTTATGGTGGCACCATTCCAACTATTATGCGCAATGGCAACATGACTACGATGATGACACAAGTGCCTGATTATGCCGCTCAGCAAAGAGCTATGGAGAAAGCTCGCGCCATCGAAGACGATGCTAAAGCCTATGCTGATGAAATTCGCACTCAGAGCTTAGGGCCAAGTGATATCGCCCCTGGTGCTACCGTTAACGGTTTGCTTTTCTTTCAGGTAGACGACAGCAGCAAGGCAGGCTCATGTATCGTGAGAATACCTGTTGGTGACGCCGAATTTGAATTTAACTTCGACAGGCTCTAACTGACAAATTATGAATTGGTGGAGCACAGCTATTCTAACTTCTGCGCTGGTAACAAGCTTGTTGCCGACAGCCGCTGTCGCCATTGATTCTAATTATTATTCCTATCAATTGCCGGAAGAAAAACCCACTGTCATTTCTACTCAAAAAAAGATGGAGCAGCTAAAAAAATACGACGCCGCTATAGTTGCCAATCCTCGTGACTATGTCGCGTTCTATAACCGCGGCAGAATGAAATCATTTGGTAAAGACTTAAGAGGCGCGCTAGTTGACTTCGACTCTTCCCTTAGAGTTAACCCGCTGAAAGTAAATAGTGCCAAGTCACCTGCCGGTGAGCCCAGAAAAATCCGTGCCTGGGCTCATCAGGAGCGCGGTTTAGTGCTTTGCCAGTTGAAGAGATACAAGGCCGGCATCGATTCAATTTCAAGCGCTATAGCCATCAGACCTAATTTTGCAGACAATTATCAGAACCGCGCCGCTGCCTACTGGCAGTTGGGGCAAATAGATCTATCCCAAAAAGACACTGCTAAGGCTGCGGAGCTGCGCAAATTAAAATTATTTGACGACTGCAAACGTGTTCCAGAGCCAAGCGCAAAGAGTAGATGATGCTCCGTAAGCGAGTGCCGGAGTTGATGGATGATCCTGGCCTGGACTTTGCCACTCGCGCATCGGCCTTGCAGGGTCTTGAAAAGTTGAACAAAATTAGCAACACCGTGGAATCGCTCTTTTGCGAGGTGAGAAATTTACACGCAAAAAATCCGGATCGCACTCTGAAAATATTAGATGTTGCCACCGGCGGTGGTGATAACGCCATAGCTCTGTGTTTACTGGCGCAGAAAGAAAATATACGTGTGGAAATTACAGCGGGCGACCTCAGCGCCGATGCCATCAAGTATGCCAGTGGAAAGGCCAGAGCGAAGGGCGCGCAGATCGAATTTGTGATTATGAACGCCCTGGAGAACCTGCCGGATGGCTTTGATATTGTCATGACTTCATTGTTCACACATCATCTTGATCCGCCCGATATTGTTAACCTGCTTGGCAATATGAGCCGAGCCGGTGGGCTTGTAGTCGTCAATGATCTTGTGCGCAGCGAATTTGCTTATGCACTGGTGTGGCTATCAACGAGAATTTTTACTAAGTCGAAAATTGTCCAATATGACGGACCGGTCTCAGTGCAGGCGTCATTCACCGCAGCCGAACTGAAGAACATGGCCAGGGAGGCCGGGCTGGAAAATTGTCTAGTCAAATCATGTCCTCCTTGCCGACAGCTGCTAATCTGGCAAGCATAAGGTCGAATATAAATGAAGAGTTACTGTGACTGTTGAGCTAATTAAATCTACCAGGTCATTTGCTCAGCTTCAGATTGTCTGGGACGCCATCATTATTGGTGCTGGCGCCGCTGGTGCATTTGCCGCCGTTCACCTGGCCGGCGGTAAAAAAATATTGTTGCTCGACAAGTCTCAGTTTCCTCGTGCCAAGGTTTGTGGATGTTGCCTTAATGCTTCGGCTTACTCTGCTCTTGAGCGCGCCGGGTTAGGTGAAATTTTAGAAGAGTCTGACGCACTGCCGTTGACCACATTGGAGCTTCATCACGGCTCGACGGAGAGTCTTATCAATTTGCCGGCCGGTGGTCACGCGTTATCGCGCAATTTTCTCGATGCCTTTTTGATTAGAAAAGCCGTAAGTAAAGGGGCCGATTTCGTCTGCGGGTTGACAGCAAAAGTTCTTCCTCAACCAGATTCGGATCTTGTGACGATAGAAGTAAGTGCCTCTGATTTTTGTGCCACCATAGAAACTAACCTGGTAATTGTGGCCGATGGATTAAACGGCCACTCCCTTGATCGCATTGAGCGCTTTGCCGTACATGTAGAAAAAGACGCCAGATTTGGTTGTGGCGCAATTGTGGGCGGTGCAGAAAGTTTTGAAAACGGTCGTGTCTATATGTGTTGCCACCCGGCTGGTTATGTCGGTCTGGTGGCATTAGAAGACGGACGTTACGACATCGCTGCGGCGCTGGACAAAGAGTTTTCTAAAGAATGTGGCGGGCCTGCAAAGGCAGCCGAGGCCATTTTTGCCCATTGCCAGGTGTCGCTGCCATCAGGCTTTAGTGAAGCCGTGTGGCAGGGCACTGAAGCTCTTACACGTAAGCGTGACCACGTAGCCGGTCACAGAATTTTTGTCATAGGAGATGCTTGCGGTTATCCGGAACCGTTTACCGGCGAAGGCATCGCCTGGGCTCTGCGATCAGCTGAAGCTTTGGCACCTCTGGCGCAAGCTGCAATGGACCAGTGGCGACAAGAGCATGTAGCGGTCTGGCAGCGGCGCCACTACAATTTAATCGGCGCGCGTCACAAAAGAAGCAAGCTAATCGCTTATAGTTTGCGCAATGGCGTAGTGTTCAAGGCCGCTCTGACCGTGCTGACAAAATTTCCTTTGCTGAGCAAAAATCTTGTCGCTAAACTGACTGGGGCCCAGGCGGTCAATAGAATTAAGTCCAGTGAGGAAATTCATTGCTAACAAAGATTCTCGGCATCGGCACCGCATTGCCTCATCTATCTATCAGTCAGGCCGATTCGTGTGCCCATGCCCTTGAAGTAAATTTCGGCAATGAAAATAAAGCGCAGGTGTTGCAATCGCTTTACCGCCGCACCACTATTGAACGGCGCTCACTTGTGATGGCTAAACCTTATGGTGCAGTGCAAAGTATCGATGCGGACTTCTATCCGCCTTCCGAATCACCCACTACAGCAGCGCGCATGGAGCGCTACAATATAGAAATTGCTCCTTTGTCAAGGCGCTCATGCGAAGAAGCGCTGGCTGCAGCACAAGTCGACGCCCGGGAAATCACTCACCTGGTTACAGCTTCTTGCACTGGTTTTGCTGCGCCTGGTTTTGATTTGCAATTGATAAAAAAATTGTCGCTAAGCCCGTCTACATATCGCACACACATTGGTTTTATGGGTTGCCACGGCGCTCTCAATGCTTTGCGTACTGCTCACGCGTTTTGCACAGACGAAAAAGCCGTAGTTTTAGTTTGCGCCGCCGAAATTTGTTCAATGCATTTTCAATATTCTCAATCGGCTCAGGCTGCGGTATCAAACGCACTCTTTGCCGACGGCGCTGCTGCCGTGGTTCTCAAAAGTTGCCAGCCTGACGCACAAGACTGCGCCAATAAAAGTGAGCCTAGTTATGCTCATTCGAAATCGTTTGTCATTGCAGACAGCGAAGATGCCATGACCTGGCAAATTGGCGATAATGGTTTTCTGATGACATTATCGCCAACTGTGCCCGCTCTTATTGAAGAGCACCTACCTGATTTTATTCACCAGTGGCTTGCCGACAATCAACTTAAGATTGATTCAATAAAGAGCTGGGCTGTACATCCAGGTGGCCCGCGCATTTTAGATGCTGTGCAATCTTGCCTCAATCTGCCGCCAGAAATTCTGACGATTTCGCGTCAGGTTTTAGCTCAGTGCGGCAACATGTCATCGCCCACAGTGCTTTTTATTTTACAGCGCATATTGGCTCAGGCCGAGGGCGATATGTTGCCCTGCGTCATGCTGGCCTTCGGGCCTGGGCTGACGATTGAGGCGGCGCTAATTATTTAGCAGCAGCTGCTTTTTGACCGGGCAGTAGTTCCACTTTTATCCAACCGGGTTCGCGCTTGTCAAAATGTTTGTAGCACTCCACAGCGTCGCCAAATCTTTCTACTTTGCTCAAAATTTCCGAAGGTCTGAACTTTCCTTCTTCAACCATTTTGAGTAGCTTGGGAACGTATTTGAAATGACTGCAGTTGGCAGCCCGCATGGTCAGAGCCTTTGACATGGCCAAACCGATAGGGAAAAATTTGGCTTGCGGAGGATAGACTCCCACAATTGAAACTACACCGCTTTTTCTTACAGCTTCTACGCACCACATCAATACTTGTGATGGTGCATCACCCTGTCTCCATTGATCGCCCGATCCGACTGAGTGTGGTGCCATCATTTTCTGATCGATGGTGTTGGCGATATTTTCCAACATACCGGGTTTGGCAGGGCCGCTGTGTGCGGCCTGGGCATCTACGCCCACAGCATCGATGCAGCAGTCTGGTCCAAAACCATTAGTCAACGACTTGAGCGTCTTAACCGGGTCAATTTGACTATAGTTGATTGTCAGGGCGCCTTGTTGCGATGCCTGGGCCAAGCGATCAGCTATGGTATCGATAGCAAATACTTTAGAAGCTCCCATGAGCTTAGCGCTGGCAATGGCCATTTGCCCCACGGGGCCGCAACCAAAAACTGCAACTGTGTCGCCTGGTTTGATGTCACCCATTTCGGCAGCCATATACCCGGTGGGAAAAATATCGCTGGTGAGCAAAGCGTCTTCGTCGCTAACGGTTGCAGGTACAGCAACGAGCACAAAGTCAGCATATGGAATGCGTGCTCGCTCTGCCTGCAAGCCGTTAAATGGGCCAGTCAATTCGGGGCCGCCAAAAAATGCCGTTCCTGCTTCTGGGCCTTTGGGATTGGCATTGTCGCAACATGAATAGTCTTCAGCTTGGCAAAACTCACATTCACCGCAGGCGATGGTGGAGCAGACCACTACTCTGTCACCGATTTTAAAGTTTTTAACTTCGTCACCAACCGACTCTACAATTCCTACTGCTTCATGACCAAGCACTGTGCCTGGCCTCATACCAGCCATGGTGCCACGCACCATATGCAGATCGGTACCGCAAATTGAAGTGGCCGTGATTTTAACAACGGCGTCTTTTTCATTTTCAATCCGCGGGTCGGCTACATCGGCAATTTTTACTTCACCGATTTTGCTGAATACTAATGCTTTCATATAATTCTCCATGTCTCACCCGAGCGGCGACGTGGGCTCTTATATGGAGTTCCCTATTTTTTTGCCTTTTTCTTTAGAAATCTAGAGATTAAAGCGTCAAGCGATAGAGGCCCGGCGCCAAAAGCGAAGGCCAAGAGGGAGGTTAATAAAAAGAAAAATGGATCAGCATGGAAAAAGCTGTCTTGATCTTTGACAAAGTTGAATACTTTTGCCCGTTCGTCGGCCACACTGAGATAGGCCACAGTCATATTGATTGCCAAAATCAGGCCCACCGGTCTGGCAGCCAGGCCAAGCATTAATAAGATGCCGCCCAAGCATTCCACTCCACCGACAAACCAGGCGGTTTGATCAGGAAATGGTAAGTGCAAGCTGCTGAAGAAATCAACAATGTCAGGATGATGTATCAATTTGCCTTTGCCGCTGACAAAAAATAACCAGCCCCAGTTAAGACGGAAGAAAAGGAGCAGAGCAACTTGAAAATAGTCGCCGGCTTTGATCAGTAATTTATAGATTTTTTTGGCAAAAGAAAACATCATTGAAAGCATAACACGGCAGTAAACAACATATTACTGAGCATTTTGAATAGAGCAATCGGCTAAATCTCGGAGAAAGTTGATTGCGTCGATGTTTTTTGTAAAAGCAATTTATACTCGATTAAACGCATGGGCAGGTAAACTACCGCGGCTGTGAGCCAGGCGTTTAAGCAGGCAATGCCAACATGCCAGCAGTCAAAGCCCGGCACGATGCCGCTTGTTATGAAACCGATAAAGCAGGCGCAAACAAATGCCACCATGGCCGGAATGCGCAGAGCTGGAATTTCATGCATTTCTACTAGCCGGTGCGATATGCGACTCTGACCCGGGCCAATCACTCGGCCTAAAAACCACTCGCACAGAAGAATGACGGTGCACGAAGGAATAACGATGCCGTTGATTATGCACAGAGTTTCGATGCTCTTTGCCAGGCCGCTGTACGACAAATAAAATGCCACTACTGCGCTTGCTGCGGCGTAGATCAAAACTAGTGTCTTTTTCGGTATTTTGACTAAATTTTCAAAGGCACAAACTACCGCGTATAAATTTGAATCGTTGCAGGCAAAATATTGCGCGCCAATTACTATCACTGCCAACAGTGCCACTCCACCAAAAGAGAACTCGTTCATGAACGCGGTGGCTTTGGCCGAATCGGTTAACTGGCTGATGTGAGCTACCATCCAACCGGTTACAGGAAAAATAATCTGGCCGATGCAGAGAGCCACTGCCAGCGGTATCGCAGTTCTTTTTACTCCTGGCTTAGCGTGACGCCAGTAGTCTGCTTCATTGCCCCAGACTGAAAATCCGATTACAAACGAAGCAATGGCACCAAGGGCCACCGGCCAGCTGGCATTGGCAGCATGAGGAGTAATAGCCACAGCAGGTGCAGCATTGATTGCAGCAAGAGCGCGGAAGAAAGTGAAACCCACCCAGGCAATCATGGCCGGTGCGGCAAAATATTTAGCGAAATTGACCACTCCGGAAAAGCCCCAGAGATTATTGAGGCACATGAGAAATGCAAATCCAGCAGCCATCACCCCAATCGATAGTGGCACTTTAAACAGACCGCTCACAGCGTCGGCCATGCACAGTGCGCTGAAAGCATAGAAGACTAAAAAGAGTGCCACCAGATTGAAAGTGGTCATACGTGCGCCCCAGCGTCCAAAGACCGATCTGTTCAAGCGGGCGTAATTTTGTCCTGTCACCGATCCGATTTGCGCTGATGGAATGCAAAACAGCATCACAACTATTGACGCCAGAATGGTGCAGACCACCACCTGCAATAAGCTAAAACCATTTTTGTACCACTCCACACCGATTAAAACGCTGGGAAATGACGTGACCATGGTGATCCACAAGAGGCCCATAGCAATGGGGTGACGGCGATCGTCTAGGGCGACCACATCACCGTACTGATTGCTTTTCGGAGCAATTTCCACCGGTGCGGGCGCTTTTGAAGGGCGCTTAAAAGCTGTCGTATCGGTTGATACGTCGGCGATTCTTGCTTCTACTAGTGGGGAAGTATTGGCCATGAAAGCAACTATAGGTGACACGCTGGGCGTCGCCAAGTGGTGCAATTACGATTTGCTTTAAAATTGAGTGCTTAATTACACATTGTCGTGGAAAAATACGTCCGGACGTATTTTTCCACG
>JADYXQ010000203.1 GCA_021772135.1 Candidatus Obscuribacter sp. | reverse complement strand
TTTTGTACACAGCTCCTCATGCTGCATTCCGGTGGCAACAAGATTTGCAGGAAGCCATTCGCATATACAACTAAGCCCCAAGAACTCAACCCTGTTACTGATAGCGGACCTATACTATATGAATGAATAGAACGGGCGAAAATGAATATGCGCAATAAGCTTGGAGGCTTTTTGCGCATATTCAGGTTGCCACCGTTTCGTGGAGCTCCGGCGCAAGCCAATTTGTCCGTAGACAAATTGGTCGCGCCGGAGGGTGATCCGCAAGGTGAAACGTATTGCTGTTCCTCAGCGATAATATCCGCGGGTCTTGATCAACTCTGCAACTGCGCTGGGCACCATGCTGTTGATGGATTGTCCTTGACGAAGTGCTGCTTTGACCATGCCACTGGAAACCGGGAAGGGAGGCAGATCGACTATCTGAACATTGTCCAGACGAAGTTCATTTGCCCACTGAGTTGCCACTTCAGCAGTCATCCAGCCGCGCGGAGTGACAATCAAGTTGATCATGGTGATCAGCTCGTCGACACCTTTCCAGGTCCGGAAGTTGTTGGGGTTTTCCGGGTTGAGATATTCAGCGCTCGTGATGAAGCTGATCTTGGTGCCGACGCCGCCGTTGGGCAGAGTCTTCAACAAGGCCTTGACTGCATCGATGGTGTACGAGACGCCACTATCGAGTTCCAGACGACTGGCTTCGATACCGGTATTGCCATGAACAGCCACTTCGACCATTTCATGACGCAATTCAGCATCGAGCACGTCGCGTGTTTTGTGAGGCGGGTTGCCAGCGGTAACAAGCAAGACCTTGTCGAGGCCAAGCATGCTGCCGACGGTCCGCGCGATGTAGAGATGGGCTTCAGTGACAGGGTCAAAGGTTCCACCCAAGATTGCGATGTGTTCCATAAGCGTTTTCCTGATTTTTATGACTGGTTTTTGAATGAAAGGAAAGCGTGAACCTTGAGGTTCTTATGCTTGCAAGCAAACATTCAGACAAGACCATCAGCGCAAAAAAAACGGGCCCGCCAAACTTGCCAAGGCAAGAATGGAAGATACGTAAAAGCTAGAGCTGTTGTTTTATTTGAAGGTTGTTGTTGGTTATTTGAAAGAGAGATGATAAGAGGAGCCTAATGTGAATTAAGCACTCAAGACAACAGAACTTTCTAAAGTTAATGGTGTTGAGCTCAAAGAACAGTTAGCTAAATTAGCGCTAGCTCATGAGACAACACCAATGCAGGTTCGCCTGACAGTCAAAGTTCAGGCAGCCAGAGCTGAGCGAATCGCTGCAACAAAGGCGTCAAAGCGAGCTGTAGTCGGCAACACCGTCGCTCTGCGAGCAAAAGGCGGGCCCTCCATAGCAAACATGCTGGCGATTACGTCGCTTGCCAGTTCGATTTGCACACCATGCTCGCTGGGAAGATTGACGACATTGGCAGGATGCACACCGCGGTAGCGCGGGCTATCGGCATTAACGACAAAACCTTGCTCCGTAAGGGCGTAGCAGATGCGTTGTTTGCACGGCAGATTCAAGCCGCCCACCCAAATCTCACCCAGCGCCTCATCACCCATAGAGTGAATCGAAACAGCCAATCTGGTGTGGCGCAAGAGTTCGCTCAATTTGCGGTCGCGAAAGTGCGTCGAAGTGACGTGCAAACGCTGTGGCTTATGTCTGCGTAAACCCTGAAAATCGTAGAGATTGTAGTTGCTGCCGGCAACGCCTCTGGCGATGTATGAACTGCCCGCTTCGATGAAACCACCATGGGGAGCAATAACTGTGACATCGGAACCCTTGTCGGCAACTTTGGTGCGGTAATGCTTGTTGCGCACAAGATCACGTTTCAGGGCGGCAATGTTCGGATAATAGTCTTTGGTGTACGGCATTTTTTTACCTCCTGACGTTAACGATCGGCTCTCCTGTCTGTGGGGGAAAGCTGAGCGAGATAGAGATTTAGAAATAAGTTAAATAGTAAAAGTTGAGAAGAAAGTCCTGGAGAAAGTTAAAAGAGAGTAGCAAAGTTAAACTAGCGGAAAACCTTGCTCCCGCTCAAGAGATCTGCGGCCGGAAGTAGTTGCAAACCACTCATTTACAGCCATTTCGATAGCGCGGTTCGCGCCACGATTGACAACCGCGGCCGTTCTATTCAAAAAAGCTATTTCTGCGTCGCGTTTGGCCTGAGCAAAATACGCACAGCATCAACTTTTGACACTGAATCAAGCGAATTGTCTTTTAAAATACGGCCCATAACTTCGATTCTATCCGGCGAAAGGCTGTCTACATTGCGGTCTGCTTCTATCAAACCCATTGCTTTAGCCCAATTGCGCGTATCACTATTCCCCAAAGCGTTGCCCATGTGACCGTCATATTTGGTCACCAGATGGTCGACAAAACCGTCCGCCAGAGGTGATCCGCCCCGAGCACTAACAGGCGCACCACCCCGAGGAGAATCGCTTACTACCGCTGGTGATACCGAGGGAGATACCAGTGGAGATGGCAGGGACGATACCGGGGGCGATACCGCCTGCGGTAGCGCGTATGGGGCGGCAGCAGACTGATTTAAGAGCAATTTTTGATTGGCTTCGGCGCGTTTTTTTTCGTCACGTGAGCGTTTATGGCCCGGTGCTTTTGGCGGCATTGTACCCTGTACGATAGGCTGACTGGGCAAGGCGTTTAATCCCGGTCCGGTCTGTAGAGTTTGCCCCACTGGTGGTGCGCCGTATAGAGTTTGATACTGGGTTTGTGGCCCGGGCAAATAAAAGTTTGGTGCATTGTTCTGCACGGCGCCAGGCATGTCTTCCGGTGTAAGAGTTTGACCGGTATTAGGATCGACCATGCCGTCGCCATCTTGCACACTGGCATTAGGGGATGGTAAGGGCATGCCGCCGTTGCGATAGCCGCTCTGACCAAAAGCATTGCTGCCGTATGGATAAATATAGGGAAACTGTGATGCACGGCCGGCTGTGCGCCTTAGAAACGAGCTGGTGGAATAGAATGGATTGGCATTGTAGGGCCCGTATAACAGCCCCGCTCCCAGACCGCGAGTGAGCGGATAAAGCAATGACTGACCCATATACAAATATTGAAATTGAGCCTGGGCTGGACTAGCTAGGCCGGATAGAGTAAAGGCGCAAACAAGGGAGAGCAGTTTTAGCTTTACTCTAGCGGAAGATTTTTTGTTGGCGCATTTTTCAGACATATACCTGCTCTCAGGTCGGCTTCTCGATATATAACAGAAAACCAGCCAGCCTACAACTTTTTAGCTCGATTCGAGAATACGAAATTGCTCGCCTTCTTCGACATCGTCATGCAATTCCACCGCTACGATCTGGTTGCTTTCCACGATCACGATCGCTAGCTGTACATCAGGAAAACAGTCGCTCCAAGAAGAGCAGCGCAGATTATCGCAGTTAAAGTAACCGATGCTACGCAAATTGCCAGCTGGCGGTTTAATCTCAGGGCGGCACACCGGCCCGTCCCACGATAACTGGTCGCCTAATTTGTAGCTGTAATTTCGCAAGGCTCCAACACGAAACCCCACACCTGAACTGACGCTTTCATGGCAGAAAGGACAGTTAAGTGTGGGGTATACGGTGTTAAAGAGCGGCTCGTTCAGAACTACCTATCTTGTTGTTCAGACCGTGGTTTTAGTTTTCACTTGCAGCTTTTTTGCCTCAGTCAGTTTTTGCTGAGCAAGAGCATCAGCAGCCTGGTGAGGAGGAATTTGCTGATTGCGCGAAATTTCAAGAATGTTCTCGATGGTGTTGTAAACCTGAGAAACTTTATTCACTACTCTTTCGTGATTGTAGCCATCAAGCTCGGCAGCCACGTTGATTAAGCCACCTGAGTTAATTGCATAATCAGGAGCGTAAACCAGACCGCGGTTGAAAAGATCGAAACCGTCTGAATCAACTTCGAGCTGATTATTGGCTGATCCGGCGATTACTTTGCATTTCAGTTGCGGAATGGTGCGAGCATTGAGAATGGCACCAAGAGCGCAAGGAGCGAAGATTTCGCAGTCGGTAGCATAAATTTGATCTGGGCCGACAACTTCAGCGCCGAATTCTTGAACCACTTTTTCAATTTGATTAGGATAGATATCGGTGATAATCAATTTGGCTCCGGCGGCGGATAGATAGCTGGCTAAGTGATAGCCCACATTGCCGACACCCTGGATGGCTACTCTAACGCCGTTCAAACTTTCGCCTAAACCAGCAAATTTGAAAGCCGCTTTCATGCCATGGAAGACGCCGAATGCAGTCATGCCTGATGGGTCGCCACTGCCACCTTCGTTCGAACCGCCTACGGCGTGGTTGGTGATACCGCGAATGGTATCAATGTCGCTTACCGACATACCGACGTCTTCAGCAGTAATGTATTTGCCATTTAAAGATTCAACAGCACGAGCAAATGCTTTCAACATTTCAGGAGTTTTTTCGGTGCGAGCGTCAGCCATTACTACAGCTTTACCGCCACCTAGTTTCAAACCGGCCACAGCCGCCTTGAAAGTCATACCGCGAGACAATCTCAAGACATCGCGCAGGGCTGCTTGTTCGTCAGTGTATTTCCACATCCGGCAACCACCCAACGATGGTCCAAGCACTGTACTGTGAACACCGATGATTGCTTTCAAACCACTTTCTTTATCATGGAAGAAAGTAACCTGTTCGTGGCCATAAGTCTCTAGATCGTGGAATACTCCCAGCATGCCGGCTCTCCTTGTTGAGCTATGGGTCGATTTGTCTTTCGTAACAAATCACTGTCAGTTTTACAACCATTCTCGCAACCTCTCGACAATCGTTAGGTTATCGCAATTATCTGCAAACTCTCTGGTCAGCCAGCTTTAACACGATCGGGCCGTATACGGCTCTTTCGAGCGCAGATTCAATGGAGCGCTAGCTCGCGAATTGATTACGACAATCTCATCTACCACGCTGCACATTTTTCCATTTATGAGAAGGGATGCTAGTTAGTAGAGCGGCTAAACATTAAAGCGGTGAGTACTTCTCCCCCTTAATCAGGAGTTTTAAGTAATTCAGTGTTGTACCTACTGATACAAAACCTGCATGTTTAATTACATCTTTCAACACCCATCCCCCTGGAAAACTTTCTCAAGCCCTCATGAGCTCTATTACTTCGACACCACACACCTCGCCTTACAGCGCTGGTAGCAACATCGTCTTTTTGATGTGGTCGAATTTTGAGCAGTGAACTTGGTGAGTAATTCAGGTTGACGAGTTTTGCAGATGCGTTTCTATCCGGCGAGCATTCCAATGCTTCGCTTAACCTGCCCACTGGCAATTTCAGGAGATGCAACCATGAACACCACCATCAACATCGCTCCCGTTTCCACCGCTTCCGCTGCTGCCGTCGCCACCGCTCCGAGCAACGTCATCAACATCGTCGTCGACCAGGTCGTCACCGGCAAGGTTTCGTCCCGCAAGGATCGCAACGCCAAGGGCCTCCTCATCGAGATCGACGGCAACCCCATGGCCTACCTGCCCAAGGTTTCCCTCGCCGGCAAGAACGAAGCTGCTCGCAGCGCTCGTTTCGACGCTCTGGTGAAGGCCCCCGGCAGCGAGATCGAAGTGGTGGTCACCTCCGCCGGCATGGAAGACATCAAGGGCGTGCAGATGCCGCGCATCAAGCTGAGCGAAGTGAAGCTGCTGATCATGCGCGACCAGGCCGACCGCGAAGCCCGCGAGAACGCTCTGCTCGACGCCGTCGCTGCTCTGCACCTGGGCGAAGTGATCACT
>JADYXQ010000202.1 GCA_021772135.1 Candidatus Obscuribacter sp. | reverse complement strand
TATTTGCTTGTAAAAGCAAGTTGTAAGGTGCCGAATTGCGCCCTACCTTAAAGTCCAGGCAAAATCCTATAGCTAAGTTTTTCCAGGAAAGCTAAAAGAGAAGTGAATAGAATAGAATCCTATTTAGCTATTACTTTCATATGATTTAGTACCTCCGAACTTTGATCAATGACAACCTAAAGGAATTCCCAGAAATTGTTTTCAAAATTGTTTGATAACGGCTTTACTGGCCAGTCTTTACCATCCAGTCACCCAGCGCACAGTGCGTCACGCCACTTCCTTTCACTGGCCCTGTCATTGAGCCTATTGGCCTCCAGCGGTCTTGCTTCGGTGGCGCCGGTTATGGCATACGTCGATCAGGGTGCACTTATCCAGCTCAATAACGATGCTGTGAAGGCCATCAACAAGCAAGATTATCAAGGTGCAATTCAAAAATTAGAGCAGGCTCTCAAGCTCGATCCTACTTACAAAAATGCCCGCGCCAACCTGGCCATTGCTTACAACAACTACGGCCTGGTGTTCCAGGGCAATCCGATGGAAGCAATCAAATATTTCCACAAAGCTGTTTTGCTTGACCCGCTCAATCCCACGACTTTGTCGAATTTGACCGGCATTATCCAAAAAATGGGCAAGAATCCCAAGTCGTTTCCTGATCGCGTAGCCATCGGTGATGCTTGCCGAAAAGCTGCCGATTTCGTCGGCGCCATTGTCGAATATGGCGAAGCGCTCAAGCTGAAAGATGACGGCCCAGTGCACGAGAAGTTGGCCGATGTTTATCGCGTTCGCGATGAGAACGATAAAGCCATCGAACAATATCAAGCTGCTGGGCGCAGTGGCGACAGTGCCGCTATTGAAGTAAAACTCGGGCAGGCTTATCAAGCAAAAAAAGATATTACTAACGCCATCGCCGCTTACACCAAAGCGATTTCGATGAAGTCCGATGATCCCGACGTTCAAGAAGCGCTTGTTTCTGGTTGGGAAGAAGCGCTCAAAGACAGCCCCACCGAACCGAACAATCACATCGGTTTGGGTCAAGCCTTTCAGTATAAAGGAGATTTTGGCCAGGCAGAATCTGAATACAAATTAGCTATCTCGCTTTCACCCGGTCGCAGAAACGCTATAGCTGAAAAGCTTTTGCAAGGCCTGGCGGCTGTGAAAGACAATTTCCAGATCACCAAGTACATCAACATGGGTGTTGACCTTCAGAGCCGCAAGCAATACGGTCCTGCTCTCGATTCTTATAAACGCGCACTGGCAGCAGCGAAAGATCCCAAACAAAAATCAGACATTCTGATGAACATGGGTACTGCTTTCCAGGCAATGAACGATTATCCAAGTGCTATTGGCGCTTATCAGCAGGCTATTCAGCTTGATCCCGGTAATACTGCCGCGCAACAAGGCATCAAGACCGCTACCGATCAGCAAAAAGACAAAGCCGTGGGCGATCTTTCCACTGCTGCCGACGCTTTGTTCAAAGCCGGCAACTATGATGGTGCCATTGCAAAATATCAAGAATTGCTCAAGTCCGACCCTAAAGATCCGGCTGTGCACTTTAACATTGGTGCTGCTTATCAGCTCAAGAAAGACTTTGACAATGCCATCGTTGAATACAACATGGCCATTAACCTGGACCCTAAGAACAAGAGCTATCAAGACTCTTTGACCAAAGTCAAAGACTTGAAAGTACAGCCGATTATCAATAATGCCGTTGCTAAACACCAGGCCAAAGATTACGCTCAAGCGATTAGCCTTTATCAACAAGCACTGAATATAGTGCCGAGCAATGCCAGCCTCTGGTACAACTTGGCCTCAGCTCAATACGCATCGCAAGACTACGGCGGCGCGCGCACATCTTACGTCAAGAGTTTAGAAGTCGACCCGAAAGCGCAGCCAGACAGCGTTTATTTCCTGGCCACCATTGACGAAAATAGCGGTAAAGGCGACCAGGCCAGAAGTGAATATCAACAATATTTGAGTTCGGCTAAAGGTGGACCGTACGCTACTCAAGCGCAGACAAGAATTGCGGCCTTGAGCAAAGACCCTTCTGCTACGATCAAAATTAAGTCTGAAAGCGATCTTGCAAAAGACAGAGAAGCTACCGATTCTTACGCCAAAGCTGTTGACCTGCAACGTTCCGGTCAATACGATCAGGCGATTACAATGTATCAAAAAGCAATTGCTATTCAGCCCGGCAACGCTGATTTCAAATATGCAGTTGGGACTGCCTATCAACAAAAAGGCGACCTTGATCAAGCTCTAAGTAATTACAATCTGGCATCGAATATGATGCCGGCCAATGCTGATTATAAAAAGGCAATTAAAGACGCCACTGTCCTAAAAGCTGGCCCTCTGGTTAAACAAGCTTTCGACAAACAGACGGCCGGTGATCTTCCTGGCGCAATCGATCTCTACACTCAAGCCTTGAAGTTAGACACAGATAACGGTTCGGTTTACATGAACTTGGGCGTGGCCTATCAGGCTAGCGACAATTTCAAAGCCGCCTATGACGCTTATCAAAATGCTTATAAATACGACCCTGCTGGTTGTGTCGATTGTCTCTACTTCATGGGCCAAATCGAAGAAAACAACGGGCAAGTTGGGCCTGCGCTTGCTCATTATTCTCAATACAATCAGAAGGCACCATCGGGTCAGTATGCTGCCTCGGCTAAGGCAAGAATGGCTGCATTGCAGACAAGCCCTGCCAACGCCCAGAAGCTGTCGACATCGACCGACTTCAAAAACGCTCAGGGAGCCGGCGACGCTTACAACAAAGCAGTTAAATTGCAAGAAGCCACCAAATATGATGAGGCGATTCCGCTTTATGAACAGGCAATATCGATGCAGCCGAAAGAGCCTGCATATGTTTATGCTCTAGCCACTGCTTATCAGGCTAAGGGTGATTTTGAAAACGCCATCGCTAAATACAAAGAGGCCATAGCTAAGGCTCCTGCTAACCAGGTCGAGTCGTTCAAGCAAGCTATGGCATCGGCCCAGTTAGCTCAAGCAACTCCGATTATGGATCAAGCTGTAGCGAAACACAGCGGCGGCGATCCTACTGGTGCCATTCCGCTATACGAAAAAGGCCTGGCGCTTTATCCCACCAATCCGCACGGTTATACCAATCTGGCTGGCGCCTATCAGGCCATTGATGATTTTAATAAAGCGAAGAGCAATTATCAAAAAGCGATCGACTTAGACCCTAAAGGCGAGTCCGACAACTGGTACTTCCTCGGTTTGATTGATGAAAATAATAGCCAGGTACCAACAGCAGTTTCTGATTACGGTAAGTATCTTGCCGCTAAGGCCACCGGCACGTACGCTGGCGATGCCAAAGCGCGGGTAGCCAGATTGAAGGCTAATCCTACATCAGCGCAAAAACTTTCTACCCAGGCTCAGGTCAAAGCTTCTAGTGCCGCATCTGGTGCATTCAATGATGCCGTTGCCCTGCAGCAAGCGAAAAAATATGATGAGGCTATCGCCAAATACAAAGAAGCGATTCAAGCCACTCCAAATGAGGCATCGTACTATTACAGCCTGGGAACTTGCTATCAAGCCAAAGAAGATTGGGATAACGCGCTGGGTGCTTATCAAAAAGCCGGTCAAATTAACCCTAATGAGAGTGCCTATAAACAGCTAGTCACTCAAATGAAGCAAGCCAAAGCCTCTCCTCTGGTGAATTCAGCAATTGAGAAACAAACCAAAGCTGACGCAGCCGGTAAATTTGACCTGGCCGGCGCGGTTGCCGACTACGAAGCGGCATTGAAGGTGAATGACGATGGAGCTACCCACAGTTATCTCGGTACCGCATATCAAGGTTTAGGAAATAACCAGAAGGCGCTCAGCGAATACACAAGGGCCCTGGCACTGGATAAGAGTCTGGTTGATACCTACTATTATCTGGGCACCGTATATGAAGCTCTCAAGCAACCGGTTAAAGCTGTTGAAGAATATCAGCGCTTTGTCCGTTCGGCACCAGCTAACAACCAGAACATGGCTGCGGTCAAAGAACGATTAAAATTGTTGGCACCGGGCCGCAAATAATTTAGTGGAATGATTTAGCACTTTGAAATCAGATAGTGAAAAGAGAATTTTGTGCCATTAAATTCAGCTATTAAGCGGATGTTGAAGACCTACAATCAATGTCGAACCTACAGCGATCAGGGCTCTTTCTACAATTCTTCCGGCCCGCTTGGTCTTGAATATTCCACCGAATTCGAGCGGTCAAAACAGTTCAAATTGGCATGGCGTCAAGTTAAAGACGATCCTGGGGCCGAACTGATGAGTGGCGAGCTGAATGCCAATTCTAAAGGCACCACTGTCACTATGCGTCTGGAAAAAGCAGACTGGCCGGAGCCCAGGGTTAAGAACCGCGATTATGTCATGGTATTTGACGCCCTGGCCGATATTGAAGGCGTGATTCAGAGCCTTGTGATCGTGCCCCAATATCTGTTTTATCCACCTGATGAAATTGTGGCTACCGGCCAGTTTAATGCGTTTCAAGAAAGCGAAGAGGTAATCTTCAACGATGAGGCCTGTGTTAAATTCACCACCATGAATAGTGGCATTCGCCGGGAGCTGGTGCTTTCTCAAGTTGACGGCACACTGCGCAGGCATTTCATGGGCACAGGCTTACAGGAAGGCGGCGACGACCTTTTATCGGCCCTCGGTGCGCCAATGTCAAACTGCCTAGATGTTCGTTCAGTCAAGCTCGAAGCCGGCATTTACAGCGAATAACTATTTGCGCCGAGCTGTGGATTATTTCACTTGAAGAATAGCGCATCAGATTCTTCGACTTCTCGCTTTGCAGCACTGCCCGCCACAACGTCGCGAATTGATTGTGCCTTTTTAAAACCTGCAGGTACATTGAATGCCGAAGGAGGCACCTTCACCTTAACAATTTTTGCAGTGTCGAGAGTAGTTTGAAATTTGCCGCCGGCCTTCATGCCTGTGACAAAGTCGGCAGACATTTGCAAATAGGTAAAATAAATTGGTATGCCACCATTAGTGGGCTGTTTGTGCACGGCATAAAGTATTTGTTCGACTAGTGGCGCAATGTTGCCGAGCTCCATATACTTAATTGTGCACCATGAACTAGTTAACCGCTCAATGTTGAAATTATCTAGTTTCATGGCTGAGTGCCGGTAAATTTTTCCGCGCATAAACCGATCTTTGCGACCAATGAGAAGATCTGACATCAAGCCACCGTCTCGAAAGACCTCAATATTTTGAGTGAAATATGTTTTGTCGTCAGGACGGTAAACCGTCACTTTCCAATCTGGTGCCCTGGCCACAAGCACGTAGCGTAATTTAGACGTGTTTTCGATGCGTATGGCGTCTTTGGCAATAGTAACCTCAGACTTGCCCATGAAAAAGTGAGTTTGGCTGAGCTTTATCGATGGCATATTTGCTGCAGCAACAGCGCTCGTAGGTGCCATTACAGTCACTATGCACAATGCTAGCGCAGCGCTCAAAATTCGGGCAAGTGTTCGTTTCCTGTGCAACGCAATCAAAATAGAACTCCAAAGTCTGCGTTTTTATCGCGCGTCGATTCTCCAGCCACTACTTCTCTTACTGATTTAGCGCGTTTGTAACCGGTGGGTGGGTCAAAAATGTGAGCACCAACAGTGATATCTTCTATCTTGTCGGTGTCGAGTACTGTCTCTATGCTGCCTCGATTCTCCAGCCCGCTGATGAAGTCTCTGCTTCTATTAACGTGGCTGAAACCGGTAGCGATGCCGCCATTGGTAGGAGTTTTATAGGCAGCGTAAATGAGGCGTTCAAGTTGCACGGGTAAACCATTAAGTGGTAAATATTTGATTGTCTTATTTTTTCCGGTTATACGCACAATACTTTTGCCGCAAAAAGGTATAAGAGACTTTCTGCTTTTCGCTACATAGTATTTACCTTGTTTTTTTACCAGCATCTCCGAGGCTAAACCGCTTTCTTCAAACTGAGTGAGACTTTCAGTTACATAGACCTTGTCGTCGTCGCGAAAGATTGTTACTTGCCAGGTTGGAGCCTTGGCCACAACAGTGAAATGCAGTCGTCCTTTATTCTCCAATCGAAAACCATCAGGAGCTACAATTAACAGGCATTTTCCAAAAAATAGGTGAGTTTGACTGAGTTTCATCGCTTGGCTTGCTGCGCCGGCTGCCGATGTAAAAAAAATACTTATTGCCCCTGAAGTTAGAAGCGAAGCCATCAGGTGAGCACATGTTTTGATTCTCTCCCTGGCCATGCGTTAATTCATCTCCATTTGCTGAATTATTTTATCTGATCTAACAGTGCTTCAAAGTCTACGTTTTTCTGGCGGGTGGACGAGCCTGCCACCACTTCCCGTATTGATTTGCTGAGTTTATATCCAGGCGGCACGCTGAACATTTTTGAATCGGTTTTGATATCTTCTATTTTGCTGGTTTGAAGTGTATTTTCCATTCTTCCTTGATTTCGCATTCCGGTCATGTAATCTCGTTGTAAAAGAGTGCGAGTAAACCCAGTGGGAATGCCGCCCTGGGTAGGACATTTGTAAGCCGCATAAATTATGCGCTCTATTTGCGGTGGCAGCCCATTGAGCGGCAAATACTTGAGGGTTTGAGTGCTTGTGGTCACACGCACAAGTTTTTTTTCCGACCAAATAAAAGTAGATTCTCGATTTTTCTCGCGAATAAATCGTTCTTTTGCTGCCGAAATGAGGCCTGATACCAAGCCTGTATCTTCGAACTGAGTCAGGCTCTCAGTAAAGAATGTTTTATCATCATTCCGAAATACGGACACTTGCCAGCTCGGTGGTTTTGCCACCAGAATAAATTTCAGGCGACCTGTATTTTCCATGCGAAAACCGTCAGGTGAAACTGTCACATGGCCAGCGCCAAAGACTGCATTGGTTTGATAGATTCTGATACCTTTATTGACGGCGGCAAAAGCGTCAGGGTAGCTGATAAGAAAACACAGAACGGTCAGCAGCAATAATTTTGCCTGGCCGGTAAATCTATTGTTTAAGGGCGCCTGCATTCTTCTGATAAATCCTCAGCAGTGCACATAAGGCTATTGCCATTGTACCTGCGCTGACCAGAAGCGGCACGGGAATATTCATATAGTTGGCAATGCTGTCTACGCGCATAGGCTCGATAATCATTCGCCCGAGCGAATATCCGGCCAGATAAAGACAGCTCACTGCTCCAGGATAGTTAATTAACTTTTTGGACGCGTAGAAGTAGAGAATAAAAAACAGCCCGAAGTTCCAGACACTTTCATACAGAAAGGTGGGATGAAAATAGCTGTAAGTGCGAAAAGCCATTGGCCTACAATCTTGCGGAATGAACAATTTGAGTAAAAAATTGTCTGCCACCGGATGACCGAAAGCTTCAGAATTGAAAAAGTTACCCCAGCGTCCGATTGCCTGTGCCAGCGGAATTGATGCAAATAGAATGTCGCAGTAAGTAAGAATGGGAAGCTTTTCGCGATGCAAATAGTAGATACCGGCGATGGTGCCGCCAATAAGCCCACCATGAATGGAGAGGCCGCCTTTCCAGGTGGCGAGGATGTCGGCGGGGTGAATGAGAAAATAACTTAAATTGAGGGCAGCGTAATAAAGTCGCGCTCCCAAAACACCGGCCACAAAACAAATGAGCGCCAGGTTGATGATTTTGTCGCTGTCGAGGCCGCGTGCCCGCGTCCTGCGCACGGCCATTGCCACAGCCAGCATAAACCCCAGGGCAATCATTACTCCATACCAGCGCACGGTTAGCGGGCCGAGCTGGCAAAGTATGGGGCCGGGTGATTGGAATACCATTAAATTGAGTTTGAAATAGGTGCGCTAGTAAGGCTGCTGGTCGTTCGGATATTGACCGCCATAGACGTCTTTTGGCGCTTTGCCCTGGCTGCGGTCTTTGTTGGCGGGCAATTTGCCGTCATGCTGTTCTTCTCTGGGGTCGTCGCCGTGCGGATCATCACCGCGTGGGTCGGTGCCGCCGTATTTTTGTAGTGACAATGGCTTGTCTTTTAGATCTTTACTGAAAGCTGCGGCGCTTGCAGGTGAAAAAGCCACTAATGCGCCTAAAGTGATAGTAGCAATAACAGCAACACTTGACATTTTGAACCCTCCACTAAGCCCGTAGGCGAGAGATTTTCGGGATGCCTGTCAGCTTTTGCTGAGCAAAAAGCAGGTGGTCAGAGAACAGATGACAGTATAGATTAGAAGACCGCTATTAACGATAAAATGTTGACTCAAGATGAGGAATTAGCTTTTATGGCCAAGGCGAAATCGCGCTGGGTTTGCCAGCAATGCGGCTTTCAGACTTCGCGCTCAATGGGGCGGTGCACTGAATGTGGCAACTGGAATTCTTTTGTAGAAGAGTTAGCGCCGGAAGATGACGTCGCTAAAAAGGGTTTCGCCGCCCGGCTTTCAAATGTGTCTGCAGCCCCTTCTACGGCCAATAAAGCCCTGCCGCTGTCAGAAATTAACACCGAAGAATCGGGGAGACTTGCCACTGGTATGGTAGGTCTCGACGAGGTTTTGGGCGGCGGCCTGATGCCTGGTTCTGTGATTTTAATTGCCGGAGATCCCGGTGTAGGCAAGTCTACCCTGCTTATGCAAGTAGCAAAGAATCTCTCAAAACACAGCCAAATTTTGTACATTACCGGCGAAGAATCGGCAGCCCAAGTAAGAATCAGAGCCGGCCGATTAGGAGTCGATTCAGATAACGTGCTCGTTGCCTCAGAGCAAAATGTGGTCAATGCCGCTGAAATGATGCTGAGTAGCGATGCGGCGGTTTGCGTAGTCGACAGTGTTCAATCGGTCTACCACCCTGAAATCGCGAGCGCTGCCGGCTCTGTTAGCCAGGTCAGGGAAGGCA
Organism: Candidatus Obscuribacter sp.; assembly: GCA_021772135.1. Lineage (GTDB taxonomy): Bacteria > Cyanobacteriota > Vampirovibrionia > Obscuribacterales > Obscuribacteraceae. Next base: position 14,685 of record JADYXQ010000202.1, on the reverse strand, counting down.
CGCAGCTCCTAATTCACGCCGCCAAGCGCAAAAATATTGCCACCATACTGGTGGGCCATGTCACCAAAGAAGGTACCATTGCCGGGCCCCGCGTTCTCGAGCACATGGTCGATGTAGTTTTGCAGTTCGAAGGTGATCGCACCAGACAGTTGAGAATTTTGCGGGCGGTAAAAAACCGGTTTGGCTCTACCGCAGAGTTAGCCATTTTCTCCATGTCGGAAGACGGCCTGAAAGAAGTGGATAATCCAAGCGCTTTATTCTTAGGAGATCGATTATCGAAAGTAGGCCAAAAGCAAGCACCATCGGGAACGGCGGTAATTGCCGGTGGAGAGGGCAGTCGCAGCCTTTTGCTTGAAGTGCAGGCCCTCACCGTGTCGACGCCAAACCCTTCGCCCAGGCGCGTAGTCAATGGTTGGGACTATAATCGGTTATTGCAACTTGTCGCGGTCTTAGACAAAAGATCGGGTTTACATCTGGCTCGGCTTGATGTCTACGTCAACATCGTAGGCGGCCTTGACTTCAGCGATCCGGCAGGCGATCTGGGTATTGCTCTAGCCATAGCCACTTCTTTTCTCGACAGATCCATCGATCCTGGCCTGGTTGCCGTAGGTGAAGTAGGATTGACTGGAGAGATTCGCCCAGTTCTCAATCTTGGGCAAAGGTTGAAAGAAGCATCTCGCCTTGGTTTTAAAAAGGCCCTGGTACCAAAAGCTTCATTGCCGCTAAATTCTGCGCCCAAGGGTATGGAAATAATTGGAGTGGAAACTATATCTGAAGCATTGCAAAAAGCTATGCCCAATATAAATTTTGTCAAAAAACCTGACAGCACTGAACGAGCACCAGGAAGCCGAGCTGAAAATTTAGAAGATGAAAGCGTATTCTCCATCTGAGCAGTTAGTCAAACAACTGTCGGGATTGCCCGACAGCCCAGGCTGCTACATTTTTAAAGATAATCTCGGCGAAATTCTCTACATCGGTAAGGCCTTAAGCTTGCGCTCTCGTGTGCGCTCCTACTGGACAGACATCTCCTGGCGCGACCGGCCTAAACTCGCTGTGATGATGCCTAAAGTTTCGTTGATTGAAACGATACTAACCAATTCAGAAAAAGAAGCGTTGCTGTTAGAAGCGAATTTGATTCGACAAAAATTGCCCCGCTACAATGTCTCGCTTAAAGACGATAGACGCTATCCCTGGCTTGCCATCACATATGATGTCGCTTACCCCAGGCTGGTGATGGTGCGCGATCCTGTACGCTTTAAAAAAGACAACCCGCGCGCCAAAGTGTTTGGGCCATACGTAGAAGCCGGCCAGATGTGGGAAACCATGCGCATTTTGCGTCGCGTTTTCCCCATGCGACAGCGTAAATCGCCTTTATTTAAAGACCGGCCATGCATGAATTTTCATATTGGTCTTTGCCTGGCACCATGCCAAAAAATGGTCGAGGCTTCTTACTATGATCATATGGTCAAACAGGTGGAAATGTTTCTGGCCGGTCGCCAGACTGAAGTAATGGACCAACTTAGAGCAGAGATGGACGCAGCCAGCGAAAGTCTCGAATTTGAACAAGCGGGAAAAATCAGAGACAGACTGGTGGCATTGCGCACAGTCATTGAAAAGCAACAAGTATTTTTCCAGAGCAACAAAGTTAGCCATGACATTGTGGCTGAAGCCCACACTGAAAAAATGATGTCTGTTTGTCTGATGAAAGTACGAGAAGGAAAACTAATCGCTTCTGAGACTTTCGCCCTACCGCTTTTAGAGAAGACTTCGTGGGACGAAGCGTATCAGGCCTTTGTCGATCAGTATTACACTGCCTGCGAAGACGTAGCGATTCCGCAAACAATTCTTTTGCAACACGAGCTCAGTGACATCGATGTGCTGCGAGAGTTTGTCAGCGGCAAAGCAGAGATAGCAGTTAAAGTGCTGGTGCCGCAACGTGGTGGCAAAAATGATCTGATAGACATGGCAATTAAAAATGCCGAGCATGCTCTTAGTCAGGAGGTCAATCGAGTAACCGAAATTGACGTCAAAGTACAGCGCACGTTGACTTCGCTCAAGGAAGCTCTGGGAATCGCTAAGTTGCCCAATCGCATCGAATGCTTCGACATTTCTAATATTTCAGGCACCGACAACGTTGCCAGCATGGTTTCTTTTGAAAGTGCAAAACCAAAAAAATCTGAATACCGCATGTTCAAAATTCAAAGCGTGGAGGGTGAACCGAACGACTTTGCTTCGATGAAAGAGGCCGTGGGCAGGCGGTATTCACGGCTTTTACGCGAGAATAAACCATTCCCTGATTTGATTATTATCGATGGAGGCAAAGGTCAATTAAGCGCGGCAATGGAAGCCTTGAGTGCACTTGATCTGAGCGAACAACAATTTTCTATTGTTGGACTGGCAAAGAAACAGGAAGAGATTTATTTTCCCGAGCGTTCAACTCCCGTCTACGTGCCAAGACGCTCTGAAGCTCTGCATTTGCTTCAGGCTGTGCGCGATGAGGCTCACCGTTTTGCTGTCACCTTCCACCGCAAGCTAAGGGCCAAGCGCGTAATTTCTTCTCAATTGGATGCGCTTAAAGGTCTAGGTGCAGCCAGGCGCAAAAAGCTTATTGATCATTTTGGCTCTTTCGAAAAAATCAAAGTGGCGTCTTTAGCCGAGATCGAAGCTTGCCCGGGCGTACCTAAAAAGTTGGCGCTGGAACTATTCAATTTCATGACCGACTTAAAAAGTAAGCCGGTGGTTAAGCCACATATTGTAGTCGGTATGGTGGCAGAAGAAGTTTCAGCACAAGCTTATCAAGCTGACGTTGAGAAGGCTGCCAAAAATCTTGTTGAAGAAGGTTATGACGAAGAATTTGGCGCAGAAGATGTAGAGCCTGATGAAGAGCATTTGCCGCAACCGGACGATGAATAGGTGCCTGACACTTACTATGTCGATTGCGTCACTAAATCAAATTGATTTCCCAGTTTTGTCCGACGAGATCATGACCAAAGCTAAAATGCTTTTCTTCTAAGACTAAACTGAAGCCAGCTTGTTCGTAGATTTGGCGAGCAGAACTGAGTATGTCGTTTGTCCAAACCGTCATGGTTTTGTAGCCCCGCTGGCGAGCAAATTTTATGCATTCTTGCACTAGCCGACTGCCGATGTCCAGACCACGGGCGCTTGGCTCTACGTATAACAGTCGCAATTTTGCTATTTCGTCGCTCTCTTTGACCACAAAAACAGAGCCGACTATAGAGTCATTCACCTCTGCAATCCAGCGGCCGAATTTTTAACACGGTTTGAATCGAGCAAATTTTGCACCACATTCATCGAATCGATAAGCTGATTTTGTTCTGCCAGTGATAGCGGTTTTAACAGTGCTGCCACTTCATTATGAGAACGCTCGTTAAGTGGCTCGAAAGCGGCACGACCTTTATCGGTTAGAGCCAAGATATGCTGTCTAGCGTCTTGCTCTGACGGTGTTTTGGCAATCAGCTTTTGTTTTTGAAAGCCACTCAGTATTCGACTCAAGTATCCGGCGTCGATGGCCAAATCGCGACAGAGTTCGCTGGCCGTTAAATTTTGCAGGTGATAAAGCTCGTAGAGAATTCTCACTTCGGTCAATGAAAATTGACTTTCTAATAATCCTTCATGCAGCACGCCTATTTTTTGCGTGTAAAAGCGATTGAATTGCCGAACCGCAGCCACTCGCTTGTTTCTATCACTGGTTTTCAGGCTGGGCATGCCCCGATACCTCATTTGCGGATGGTTGATATTGTCAAATAAATTAGTTGACAATATCAACTATCATGCTAATTTACACCGTCTTTCAGTGAGCATAAATAGAGATCTATTTCTCTATTTATGCGGTTTGGGGGCTATTTGCACATTTGAAAACACGTGCTATATTGGAAAAACGTTGATGCGGATTTGGCACATTGGTTGTGCACTAGTCTTCCAAACTAGCGAAAAGAGTTCGATTCTCTTATTCCGCTCCATTTTTAGGTGATTAAAATGAAACCAGTGATACGGGTAATGAGACGAAATAACGGCAGATCATATATGTCTGCTGATCGTCTTGTCACACCCGTTTTGGATTCTAATCGCCATGTCACACCTACGACTATCACTGCCAGAGCCATTTCCACCAGCGTCTAAAGCCTGGGGTCTTAGTTCAGTCAGCGAAAAAACACGCCCATGTAGCTCAAAAGCAGAGCATTCGCCTTGTAAGCGAGAGGTAGCGGGAGCATTACCACGCCTTGGGCTCCATTTTTCTCGCGCACGTGGTCTACCGGATGGGCGCCGTTCTTCTAAAACGGATCAAGCAAGTTCGATTCTTGCCGTGCGTTATTTTGGACCAATGCGTTATAGCTCAGAGGTAGAGCGGTCGCCTGTTAAGCGAACGATCCCTGGTTCAAATCCAGGTAACGCAGCCATTTTCCACTGTCGTCTAATAGAAAGACTTCCAGCTCATAACTGGAATAATGTTGGTGCAAATCCAGCTAGTGGAACCAATTTTTGATTCACCGCAGTTGGTGCACACACATGGTTCTGAAGATAAACCAGCAGAGTCGCCTCGTTGTCAGCGAGGAAATAGCGGGGGCAGCACCCGTCAGAACCGCCATGGGGATAAAGCGAAATGGAATAGCAGCTTGTCTTGAACACAAGTGCCCGCAAGGGTTGGAGGATCGTACCCATCCTATCCCCGCCATTTAAAAAGGACCACATCATGACCACTCACGTAACTCAGCGATATCGACAGTCATTTGTCATCGACGAATTTTCTTCGAAAAATTTGTTATTCCTCGGCATGTGGGTGAGTGGTCGAAACCAGGACTCTGTAAAAGTTCTCCCTAAAAAGCGCATTCGTTCAAATCGAATCATGCCGACCAGATTTTTGAGACAAATTATGGTAAAGGGCGGTGAACATAAATTTGCCACAAATCTGGTTCAATCTGCTCTGAGAAAAATTGAAATCCGCGGGAGTGCCAGATATCGTAAAAGGGCTGCGGCTCCCATCTATGTTTAATGCCGACGGTTTGACCGGCCTTACTTGCGTTTACGGCGATGTTAATTGGTGGCATAGGATCGCCCTGTTTGTCATCAATTGAAGTTACGTCAACCCAGGTAATGGCATTTGCACCAAGTTCCTTCAGCCAGGAGGGACGCTCAACTGGCGAGCACGGCAATGGCTCGTTAGCCTGGCTCTGTGACTCGCTTTCTTTCATTGATAGTCCGGCCAGTTCGTTTAATTTTGCCAGAAATTCTTTTTCAGGAATGTTTGCAATGGCTGCCACTCGACTTAAACTAATGCGTGGTGGCATCACCTTAAATAGAAGCGGACTGCGTAGTCTTTCAAAATCATGCTTGTTGAGACTGATTACATATTCGAGCACGGCTGGGCCATAAGCGAGCGCTTCTGATAGCCGCGTTTTGCCATTCATCAGTAGGTCTACTCCACCGGATACTTGAGCTCAATTGCTTTTTTTTCGTCGGCTGAATATTCCTCATCGTGGCCAAGCTTTTTGTGCAGCATGGCGCGATGATAATAAGCCTCGGCATAATCATTTCTATGAGCAATTGAGCTATCAAAATCTTCCATCGCCAAGTCGAAATGCTGTAGAGCGAAATTGATTGTGCCGCGTGTGTCGTAAGCTTCTGCCATTTTCGGCTCCAGCGTTAGCGCTGTGTTGACGTCAGTAAGGGCAGCTTGCAATTCGCCGGCTTGCGCGCGCATCCAGGCTCTGTTGTTGAAAGCGGGGGCGAAGCTGCTGTCTGATTTTACGGCTTCATCAAGATCGCTAATTGCTTTAGTGCGTTCGCCAATCAGGGCCAGGCACGTTCCTCTTAAATTGAGCAACTGAGCCAGTCGTTTGGCTCTGACTGCTTCAGGGTCTGAACTTTGTTTTTTAGCTGCTCCTGGCCTGGCCGTAGCGCCGGGCGCCGCCGCCGGCGATTCGTTGGAGATATGAATGCGGCTTATGGCCGTATTCAAAATGCTTAAATCGCTCATGGCCTTCATTTTGTCGGCCGTGGTTACCCGTACCTTAAATAGATTGGTCAGGCTCGAATTGTTGATGTCTGACCCAGAGTTTATGTCGGCCATGGCCGGCGGCATTTTTGAGCTAGCTGTCTGAGCAAGCAAGCCGGACAAGACGGCAACCGTAGCGGCGCAAGCAACCGCCTGCGCTGTGCATTTGCCTGGTTGTCTCATCAAATTTCCTCCAGCGAGCGTATTCTCAAGCTTACGCCTCACATCTTGGGATTAGGACGAAACTTGAAGAATTTCATCTTCGAAGGGACCCAGTTTCCCTTGACATGTGGAATGATGGCAATAGGGGTGCTTGATCGTCGTCTCAAAGTCCTGGCTGGCGCTTGTGCAATGTCTATCCATTTAAGCACTCCTTGATTTTTCTTGATCGCACATCAGGATATGAGCGCTGTCGATACTCGGCGGCGCTTTTATTCTTTTTGATGGTATATTTCATTAATCAGTCACATTCACATAGAGATAGCCATGGCTCTTTCATTCAAGAAGTTTCAACTAAGAAATTTTCTTCGCAAGAATTTTAAACAGATTGTCGTATGGTCAATGATTTTGCTGTTCCTCGGAACGCTCGTGCCATCTACTTTCTTTATGTTCATGAATAACTAGAACAATGTTTGTTCAAAAAAATCGGCCTCCGCTGGCAGAGCGCATGCGCCCCAGGGAGCTGGATGAATATTTTGGCCAGGAAAAACTGCTGGCCGACGGTGGTGTGTTGCGCACTATGTTGGCCGAAGGCAATTTGAGTTCTTTTATTTTGTGGGGGCCGCCGGGCGTCGGTAAAACTACATTGGCCCGCATTGTTGCCAGAGAGACTGACAGCAAGTGGATTGCCTTTACTGCTGTCACTGCCGGCATGAAAGAAATTAAGGCAGTGATGAATGAAGCGGAAGCATTCATGAAAATTGAAGGCCGCCGCACCATTATGTTTGTCGATGAAATTCATCGCTTTAATAAGGCTCAGCAAGACGCCTTTCTGCCCTATGTAGAAACGGGCACCATTTGTCTGGTTGGTGCCACCACTGAAAATCCGTCATTTGAAATTAATTCAGCACTGCTTTCACGGCTGAAAGTTTTTGTCATGGACGAGCTCGATTTACCAGCTCTGCTCAAAATCATGAATAATGCTCTCGAGGATAAAGAAAGAGGTATTGGTGAGCTCGAGCTTACCGCCAGCGACGACACGCTAAAGCTTATCGCCGCCTATTCTTCGGGTGATGCCCGTACAGCTCTAAATTCTTTAGAGCTTGCTGCAAATTTGGCCAGTAAGCGTGGCCAAAAAGAAATCAGTGAAAAAGAAATTCGCTCGGCTGTGCAACAAGCGGTTTTGAGATATGACAAAGATGGCGAGAATCATTTCAATTTAATTTCGGCCCTGCATAAATCGATTCGCAATTCAGATGTGCAGGCAAGTTTGTACTGGCTGGCACGCATGATGGAAGCGGGCGAAGAGCCACTTTATGTGGCTCGCAGACTGGTGCGTTTCGCCTCAGAAGACATTGGCTTAGCCGCGCCGCAAGCACTCAACCAGGCAGTTGCTGCAATGCAAGCCGTTGATTTTATTGGCGTGCCTGAAGGAAAGCTGGCTCTGGCTCAGTGTGTTGTCTATATGGCGCTGGCGCCTAAATCGAACGCTCTTTATAAAGCTTATAACGAGGCTGCTCAGGATGCACTAAATACAGTGCAGCATCCGGTACCGTTGCACTTGCGCAATGCTCCAACAAAATTGATGAAAGAAATCGGATATGCCAAAGGCTATCAATACGCTCACGATTATGAAGGCGGCAAAGCCGAGAACATGAAGTGCATGCCCGCCGAACTGGCTCACCGTAAGTATTTTCAGCCCAGCGATCGCGGTTTCGAAGGCAAAGTGCGCAAGGCCGAAAACAATAATGTAGTGGAATAAAAAAGAGGAAATTGCTGAACAATTTCCTCTTTTTTATTTCTACTTCAATCTTGTTGCCTCAATCTTGTCGCTTCAAAGTTAGAGTTTGTACCAGCTTTGAGGAACAAATTTGTGCCACCATCTGTGAGCCTTTATGGCTTCCAGTTCGGTGCGAGTAATATTAAGTATGCTCGATAGACGAGTATTTTCTTCTTCGACTGTCACCAGAATGTCTTCTAGATAGTCGCGCTCGACTTTAACTTTGGCGAGAGCGTCCATTAGATAGCGGCGCTCTTTAACAGCTGCCTCTTTTTCGTATTCAACGACTTTCAGCACGCGTACTTGCTCTTCTAGAGCTGGAATTCTTTGAATAGCCCAATACTGGCTGACCATAATTTGCTTAACGGCAGCATTCTCTTCGGTCATTTCCTGCATCTTTGTTAGAAGAGCGATCACTCGTCTCTGCAGGTAAGTAACTTCATCTTGACTCTTACTAACTACGCGTTGTTCTTTGTACTTTTGAACAACATCAAGAACCTGAAAGCGCACTCGACGTTCTCTGGTTTGTTTTAGTCTCAAGTCTTCAGGTTCTGGAGCCGGCTCGGAAGCCCATTTGAAGATGTGATCTAATCCTTCAACTTCAATGGCATCGGCGTGCTGACCTGGTGCTTCACCAGGAGAAAAATCTAGGTTGTCGGCAGTATTTTTTTTACGATTGCTCACACTTATACCCCTTTCTTGAAACCTATAATACCGATAAACCATGAATTTGTAAAAGTAATTTTGCCATTGCCAATGGTGCAGGCACCACCCACCTCTTGGAAGCACCGCTTATGGTGCGATAGTGGTGCCTGGTGGCACTTTGATCAGGCACTATTGGTGGTGACAAAAGTTAAAAACAGTGCGTTTCAATGCCCTGGCTGGCCGATTGCAATGATTAATTTGTGCCGTAATTCATTTATAAGTCAGAGAGAAATCGCATTAAGTCTTTTATCGGACGCCGGTTTTGGCGATACGATGGAAATGGACAAAGCCGCATTCCTATATATAAGGCGATTGAAAAATGGCTCGAAAATTGGACCGCTCAGTCGGCCGCTATGCCTCTAGCCCCCTGGGGAAAGCAGTCAAATATTCTCCAAAAATTTTTCAAATTCATCTATCGCCTGCCCTGTGAAGGTTTCGGGGGTTTAGACGGCCGTCAAAAGAGGGAATAGTGGGAGAAACCGGGGGGTAGTACGTAATTACGCGCAAGACAAGTGCCTGACGAATGGCTAAGGTAGTTACAAGCCGCGACGAGAATGGATTACCAATTTGCAACGGCCCGAAGGAGAAAAGTTCGTGAACACCAAGTCGGTACAGAAAATAGCAAATGCACTTTCAACCGCTCTATTGGCTGTCGCTGCTTTCTCTTGCCCCGTATTCGCTTATGGCGAGTCGGACATGATCGACACACTGAGAACACCGCTTATTTACGGCTCACCTAGCAGCCCAGCCTGGGTGCCGGCTCAAGAAGGTGCCCCTCCCGCAATCGGCAGCGGCAGCTGCCCAGCCCCTGTGACTGGTGGAGATTATGGCAATCCGTGCCCACCACCAACATCGGTGCCCATGCCTCTGGTAGGACCAATGGACAAAGGCCTGGTCAATGCCTACGCCGCTCCCTACCTCAGCCCACCGCCTTCCACTCAAGGTTATGACCCTTATTCGATTAACGGTTCAAGTGGTGGTTTTGGTGTCAACGCTCCGGTTTCAGTAGTTAATGTATGTCCCGGCGGCGGTTTGGCAGGAAGTGCCCCCACCCGCAGATGGCAAGCCCAACGGTCATTTGACCACGGTCGGCCATACAATGTCAGAGCCAACAGTTCGACTCTCAACGATTTTGGTCAGAAGCTCACTGACAAACCAGATTTGAAAATGACCCCGCAGGTTTCAGAAGATGGCCCGAGACAACAAGGTAGCTGGATGGGCCAGACCACTCATGATTTACACGGAAACCGGGCTCTGTTTAAAGGCCCAAATCTCCGCTCTCAACTAACCATCGCTCCCTATTAAGTACCGCCAAACTTATTCCCCGCCACGCTCCACTATTCTTCTATAACGGCTTCAGGAGGCCAGACAATGTTTAACCGTAAGTTCATCCCCGCAGTATTCTCTGCAATCACAATAAGTGCCACTTGTGCACTTGCCTCCTCAGCCCAACCGTGGCCAGGCAGCCCACCTCAACCAGGCTCTCCGCCAGGCAGCCCGGTCAGCACTTTGCGCACACCATTGATTCAAGGCGCACCGAACGGTGCACCGTTCCAGGCACCAATTGAAGGCGCTCCACCAGCTATCGGTGACGGCCCCAGTCCAGCAGGTGTCAACCCGGGTATGGGTTCTTCACCAGAGTTGATGCCATGGGTACCGGCTATTCCAGCCAACCAAATAGACAATAATTTTTCCGGCATTCCTTTAGGCATCAGCCCAGCAATCGTTTCTCCTCCTGGAGTACTGGGACCATCGCTGACAGGCATTGTGCCGCAATCGCCATCAACTCCCGGTATGGACCCAGGGTCGCTTTCGGCTCCTCCTGGATTCATTAATGCTTCACAGCAGACCAACATCATGCCTTACGGCGGATTCGCCGGCACCGGTGGATACAACACTACCGTTCCGACCCAGCGTCGCGGCGGCCAAGAGACCCACCAGTGGGGATACCGCGGTCGTAACTCAATGATTGGTGGCTTCGGTGGTGACGGTTCGCAAGACAACGTAGAGCGTATGGGGCCGTGGGCCGGCTGGGGCGCTGTAACCGGCGTACCTACAGGTAATGGCTTGAGATCAGGTTCAATCGACCTCGGTGGCGGTCAACGCTTCCAGGCCGGCGGAGCGATCATCCCGACTGGTTCGAGCATTCAAGACTTCGGTCTTTCTGCCACCAGAAACAACCCGATCGGTGCTCTGCAAGCTAATCAATCATATGAATTCGGCCAGGGTATGAGACGAATCCCCATGTACAGCAGCAAGACTACTGACTTTGGCTTCCCCTACACCCAGTTCTCACCAGGCAACGTCACCGCTCAAAAAACCGGCCAACGTTTGCTTCCAACCGGAGTAATCACCAACTTCTAAAAAGAAATTGTGTGGCATAAGTTTGTCCCGGTAAACAGTAAAGTCGCAAGACTTAATCCTGACTGGCTTACCGGGATAAAACTAAAGAAAACCCTGAGGGGGGAATTCCCATGATTGTGGGAATCCCCCCGATTTCTTTCCAGGCACGCGTTTCGTAATATGTATCTAACGAACTGCTGCAACCCCTTGGACAACGGACCTGAGAATCATGAGAAGAGAAGCCCCAACCCCAACTAATAGCATCGCTAAAATGGCACTAGCTGTGGCCCTGGTCTCTTGCTTATTCGGGCAGACACTGCCAGCGATGGCACAATACAGTCTGCAAGCTGAGCAAGACCTCCTCCTCCCTCCCGATGTTGTGCCACTAGACCCGGCTGTGGGTCAGAGAATGTCGCAAGCGCAAGCTGCAGCTCGTCAAAACAACAACAACAACAGCTTCAACAACGGCCAACAGTCAGCGATGGCTGGTGACCCTTCCATGGCCAACGGCATGTCTAACGGCATGTCCAATGGGAATGATCAAGGCATGCAGAACAATTTTAACAATCAGTCGCAAGGCCAGTTCAACAACAACGGCATGCAACAAGCCAACAATATGAACCAGCCTAATGGAAATGTTCCGGGCACCACCGGTACATCAGATTGGATCATGCCTGGCGGCCAGGACCAAAATGCCCCAATGACTGCTTATGGTAATGTCAGCCAAACTCAAACACTGACTGCACCTCCATCCAACCCAATTGTTAGACGCACCACCCGCCGCGGCGGAATGGGCACTGCTGTTAGCGCACTGGCCGGATTCGGCGCCGGCGCAATGGTAGGCACCATGATCAGACGGCCCAACAGCTTGTTCGGTCTGGGCGCCACTGGCTTGTTCATGACAGGCTTCGGTACACGTAACGGCTTCCGGTTTTAATTTTCTTTTTGTCTGGAGACAAGGCAATGAACTTCAAAATTTTTCTTTCTGTAATCGCTCTCGCTGTAACTACTGTTGCTGCTCAACCAGCTGCCCAAGCTGATGAAGGTGGCGGTGGCAATGCTAGATGGAAATTTGCGCCAAACGTTTACAGATTGGAACAGCCGACCGGCCCGCGTCAACATGCTTTCAACGAACCACCGATGCAACAAGTGCGCCGTGGTCAAACTCCCGGTGTGTCTAATATGCTTGGATTCAACCCAGCAACTTTGAAGAAACCAGTGGCCGCTGTGCCGCAGCAACAGCCTAATGTTATGGCACAACTGGTGCCTCCAGGCTTCAACAATTTGTTTGGCAAACCGACTTCGAATGGCACTGCAGCCACTGCCCATGCCAACAATTTGCCTCTGACAGCTCAAATGGCTCCTGCCGCTTCAGCACTTTCACCATCGAGACCAGCCGTCAAAGCACCTGTGCGTCGTATGGCTAGCAACAACAATGTTATGGCTCGCATGAGACGGCCTGCTCGCAGTCAATCTCACACAGCCAGCGCCGGACCGATTGCATCTTACGGACAAGGTGTAGGTTACGTTCCTGGATCCACCGCACCTGGTGTAACCGGCGGCAGTGGTGGCCGCACCGACACCACTGTTAACGGTAAGGTTATTCGCCGCTAGTTCACAGTTAAAACACCATTTGAGAAATACACCCCGAAGGGTGTATTTCTCGTTTTCTTTTGTATGAGGGTAAAGCAATGAATAGAAAAATATTTCTGGTTGTAGTCGCGCTCATAGGCGCTGCTGGAGCGGCGGGGTCAAACTCCCAGCGCCACCTCCATGTTTGGTTTTAATCCGGCACAATTGAGAATAATAGCTCCGACTCTGGCCGCACCACAGTTCAATACGCAATTTGGCAGCTCATCTCCGACAGTTGCTGCATCTGTGCCTTTGAATTCAAGGCCTATGACGTTAATGCCTATGACTGCGTCAACCGGCTCTATGCCTCCGAGTGCGAACAAGAGCGCTATTCGCAACGTTGCGGCTAAAAGAGTTCTGCCGGCTAAAAATATAATCGTGCACCGCCAGACGCCAGGACATTTTGGTAGCAGACCGGCAGGCCACACCGCGATCGATTCTTACAGCACCGACTTCATTGCCGGACCCAAAGGTCCTGCTGTTGGCGTTGACGTGAAGCGCACCACAAGCGTCAATGCGAAACTAAGGTAGAGCTATTTGAATGAACATTCGAGCAGTGCATCGTCAGACGGTGCCTGGTATTTGAGGAGCAAAAATGTCTACTGCTTTGCTGGTGCCTGATGCGAGGGAACCAATTGGTTACCCGGTGTCGGTGAAAAAAATGGCGATCATGCATGTGGCCACTCTCGGGTTGTACGACCTGTATTGGGCATACAGAAATTTCACCAATTTGTACAATCCGCAGCGCAGTCCAGTGATTCGAGGCATTTTTGCAGTTTTTATAAGCATTTCCTTTTATGGAATGTTGAAACGTTTGCAGGAGCTGGCCCGTCACATTGGACATCCGCTTAGATTGAATGCGGCAGTACTTGGCGCCGCGTTCTTTCTCATCAACTTCTTACCAGGCAGGTTCATGAATGATGTGCCGGTGATCGTTTATCTCATTCCACCAGCGGTTGCGGCTATTCCTCTATGTATTGCTCAGGCGAAAATCAATGAGCTCAATGCCGCCACTCGTCCAACGCGCCTCGACAATAATTTCAGCGCGGCCGATTGGGTCGGAGTAGGCATTGGAGCTCTTTTCTGGCTTCTGACCATAATTGTCACCGTGCTGCCGCCATGAGCCGCTGAAAAAAAATTCTCAAATTCTCGTCTGCCATGGGAATTACCACATATTCAACGATGAGGGAAAGCTTTATTGTTCATGCATAAGCCAGACGAAGCGATTGCATCCCAAGTTCTTTAACGGCACCTGCAAGTCCTCAAATAAGTCTGACACCCAATTCAATGCATAAATACACCCGAGGTTTCTTTCACCATGAATAAAGTATCAACCCTAGCTAAGAAAATTTCCAAGTCGCACTCATTCAAAGTCGCTACCCGCCTGGGATTTGTACTTGCTCCCCAGTTGGTACTGATGGCTTTCGGAGTTTATGATCAAGCCGCTCACGCACAAGGTTTGGTCGGTGCACCAGTTGATCCACGTTATGGACAATCAAACGAAGTAGGCCAATTGGCAGACTACGGATATGACTGTGCCAGAGACATTTCCCGCGTAGTTACTGCACTGTCCACCGTTCCATCATCTTTAGCCGGCATGAAGATTGCCTTCGGTCAAAGAGACGGCGGTGAATCAGCAATGAACGTAGCGAAAGGCCTGGGCATCGGATTCGGCGGACCAACTGCCGTTCACTTGCTCGGAACATTCGCCATCAACAACATGGGCGGTCTGGGCGGCGGTCTCTAAACCAAGAGATCAGGTCACCTATATAAAGACTGCTGACGAAAGTTCTCGAGAGCCGGGTTTTGGCCCGGCTCTCGCGTTTTGTCCAATCCCTTGTCCTTTATGCTCTGTCCAATCTGACTACTGAAAACAGCTCTTGACTCAACTGGCGTTGGGCGGCTACGTATTTCTCCCACAAATTCCTCGAAATATGAGTAATTTCTCCGTCTTGCATGGGAATTACCACATATTCAAGGCGGTGGGAAAGTTTTATTGTTGTCCCATAAGTCAGACGAAAGCGATTGCATCTCTCCCGCCAAAGAGCAAACT
>JADYXQ010000201.1 GCA_021772135.1 Candidatus Obscuribacter sp. | reverse complement strand
CACTCTTAAAATACCAAACGCTTAACAATTTGACGGGTTCGAAAATGCCCTCCAATTCAGCACTTTACCGGCTAATCTAATTTTGGGACACGCTCCTAGCAAGCTTGAAGAATCTCGAGACCATTAATTTGCAAAGCACAAATGTTAAAGGCACCACCATCATTGATTTTTTACGGCTGCCCAAATTGTTTGCGGTGCAATTCTCTTCTAACGATCTTGAACCGCGCTCATTTGATGCCGTCGGTCAGCTGGTGCAGGTCAGGCATTTAAATCTTGCCCGCACTGGCTTTGATGATGCTGCTGCTCTCAAAATTGCAAAATTGAAAAACTTGCTCAGGCTGGGGGTCAGCGACAACCGGCAATTCACTGACAAAGGTTTGCAGGTACTGCGCGGTTTGCCTTAGCTGCAACATTTAGATTTGAGAAACACCGCAGTGACAGCGGCTGGAGTACAAAAATGGAAGAATAGTAAAACGTTGCGCACCATTACGATTAGCAAAGGGCAGTTCAAAGCGGCCGAGGGTAGTTTGATGCGGTCAATGAACCAATTACATTTACTGTAGAAGACCGTCGCCAGCAGTCACCAGACGACCTTTTCGAACCACTGAAGTGAACCGAGTCAACAGAGTCTTATGGGCGTTAACAGTTTTCAAAATAGCTTTTAAGAATAGCTAACGCCCATAATATCTGCCCCGTCGAGAAAAGCTTATTTGGCTGCGATTTCACGGCCCTTTGTAATCAATTCGATTGGTACACCTGATAGTTTTTGTCTGCGTGCTGAATACTGGTAGCCATCGTGACCAGACCGTCCGATCACCTGACCTGCCTTAATGGTGTCGCCTGTGGTAGCGCTGGCCAGATCGAGACCAGCATATATCTGGTACCGACTGCCCTTAGCCTTCTGGTCATAGCATTCCATTACCACCAGGTCTTCACCGGGATTAGCGGCTTTGTAGCGTTCTGCAACAGCTAAATCGGCGGGGCTCAGTCGAGCGCTTGGGATGCCTTGATTGTGATTTCTGTCGTTGTGATTGAGGCTATAGACAACTCGACCATCTTGCATGGCGGTGACAGCGCTGTCTTTTTTGTGAATATTGGCGAAGATGTCACCTTTGCTATATACCACGTCAACGTCGGCGTTGGGCACATTTAGCAGCGCTTGAGTTGTCACACCTTTCTCTACTTTAAATTGCACATTTGCTTTACCGTCAGCATTGTCTACGAGGGAGCCGTCAGCAAAGTTATCTACCTTGCGGCCATTTTTATCTACGGTGGAAGTGATGCCTTTATCCATAGTGACGATGCGACCGTCTTTGCTGTGACTTACTTTTTTACCGGATAGATCGGTGTAAGAATAAGTACCGCTTTCTTTGTCAACTTCGACCTTACCGTGCCAGCTTTTGTGATTTTTTTGATTGATCCAGCGGTCTTCGCCCTGACGTGTCCAGGTACCCTCTCCATTAGTCAATTTTTGTGGCCGGCCGCGATCGTCATAATCACTGAAGCTGAATTTTTGACCGGCGGCATCACGCATGGTGCTAATGTTGCCGTTAGAATCAAAAGCAAGCAATGAATTTTCTTTCAAGTCGCGAATGGCGGTACGGCCGTCAGGAGCGCTATAGCGAATTTTTCCGGCGCGCAGATCTTGATCGGCGACGTTGCCGTCTCTGTCGACACGGTGGCGTGATACTACTTCATCGTTGCGGCCCAATCGCTCTGTTGCTTTTACACCTGACGCTGTGTAAACGGTGCGCTCGTTATCTGCTTTAAATGAATAACCTTTTTCGTCGACTTTGATTTCACCTTTCCATTTGGCGCCGTCTTCGGTTTTCCACTCATCCGTGTATCTACCGTGGTGTTTCTGGCGACTCCAGGTGCCACTTTCGTTGGTGACTTTGTTGAGATCGTTGCGATCATATTTAAAATCGAAGACGCGATTGGCGGCATCTTTGAGTTGGGTGACGCGGTCTAATTCGTCGAATGTAACCTGGCTGCCATCTTTGTTATTGAATGTTTGCGGTTGAAATTCAGGATAAGGCGATTTGCAAGCCAGGCCTTTGTCGCTCTGGCAATTCAATGATTCGCGGCTATTGCTGTCGGCAAATGTGTGAGTAAAGAGGTCACTGCGACTGCCGGAGCGGTCGGATTGGTTGGACTGATTGAACTGTTCACCTACTGGCTCGTTAAGAGAGCTGCTATCGGCAAATTCAGCTTGTCTAGTGCCCATATGTGGAAACCTCCAGAAGTATAAGAATGCCCAGGGGGTGGGTTTTCGGGAGCGCTGCTCCGTGTTAACCACAATAGGGTCGAATTCTGTCTAACTTTTGGCAGAAAAAAAGTTTTTAAATGCTCAGAAGGGCCCGGCTTTAAGCAAGACTTCGTTGCGGCGCAGGAAGGGCAACGTCCATGGCGGATTGTAGTAAGCGTACACAGCCTCGCCGCTGCTCTTCATATTATGTTTAATCAGGAAAGTCTCAAGTTCCTCTGCTTTCTTCTCCATGTCTTTGGCAGTGGCCACGCCCGAGAAGCGAATTGCGGCAATGCGTTCACCAGGTACTTCAAAGAGCTTGATGCGATCGTCTTTAGGTTGAGGCAGCGTGGGCAAGCTGTACTGGCTGGGCATGGTGAATCGAATTTTCCAGACGCTGCCGCTGGCTTCTGCCGTTACCGGCGAGGTCATAGGGATTTTTTCGCTTCTTGTTTGCGAAACCGGTGAGGTCATGGCAATTTTTGCGCTTTTGTAAGTTTGATTAGCTTGATTCTTGCCGAAAATATAGCCGGCGAGTACGCGAAACCCTGCCTCTAAAGCCGTTTGCTGGTCACCGGCAATTTCGACTTCGGCCACTATCGTGGGCTCGTACTGTCTCAGTTCTATTGAACCAAAGCTTTCCACCACGCTATATTTGGGTTGCTCAACCCGGGAGGCAGCCTCGTTTTGCGCCAGTGCTGCCACAGCAGCTGCGCCAACCAGACCGAAAAATAATAGTCGCTTTTTCATGTAAGTACTATAGCAAAAAATGAGAGAGGGCGCGGCGTGGGTGTTTGAGGTGGTCTTGTGTCGGGGTGTCTGTTTTGAATGCCTAAGGAATTTTACAACCTGGGAGTTGTATTTTTGTACAACCGATAGGTTGTATTTTTTCTTAGGCATTGAATACAGACATTGGAAGGTTATTCATTTTTGACTGATTCAATGGCATTTAACTGCGAAGTGACAGAGCTAAATGCTTTGCTGATACTTGAACTCAGCGCACCTTGAGTAATTCCGGTTATAGCCTGGAAAATGCCCAGCGCTATCAACCAGCAGGCGAGCAGAACAATCATATGATTGCGCATCCAGCGGCAATACATTACACAGATAAATGCGGGCGTGTCCATTGTGCTCCATTCAGGCTTACACCGAACTTCTGGAAATGGGTGTTTACGGCGAACTGACGGCAGATGGAAAGGTCTCTTTGCGCGACGTTAACGGCAGTGTGACCAGGCTTATTGATCTTGTCAGCAATCTTATAGATATAGAGCAACTTGAGTCAGGTAATGTTCCGCTCAATCTGTCGCTAGTGCCCGCTAGATCTCTTTTTGAAGCCACTATTCAGGCAGTGAGCGCCCTTGCCGCCGGCAAAAATATGCATTTGGAAGTGGACGATGGCGATGTGACATTCGCTGCCGATCAAGGGAAAATGGTCCAGGTATTAGTGAACTTAGCATCTAACGCCGTCAAGTTTTCATCGCAGAACACCACAATATGGCTCAAGGCCGTTAAAGAAGGTGCCAACGCTGTGCTCACGGTGACAGACAACGGTCGCGTTATACCACCGGACCAACTAGCCCGGGTCTTTGATCGCTTTAAGCAGGTAAATCAATCGGACTCGGCAGAACGTAAGGGTAGCGGTCTGGGATTGTCAATTTTCAAGTCAATTGTCGAACAACACAATGGTAAAATCGGGGTCACCAGTAAAGTTGGTAGTGGCAGCACTTTTTGGATTCAGTTACCGATGACTCAGCAAGAGCACTCTTAAGTTATGGCAAAGATACTTTTAGTTGATGATGATCGGGCGCTTTCGAAAATGGTGCACGATTTGCTCGTTTTTGATCATCATCAAGTAGAAATGGCATCCGATGGCGATGATGGTCTGTATAAAGTGCTTACTTATTCTTATGACTTGATTGTGCTGGACATTAATATGCCGGGTAAAAGCGGCATCGAGATTTGCTCAGCTTATAGATCTAAAGGTGGTCAGGCGCCGGTACTTATGCTGACCGGTCAGGACAAAATTGAATATAAGGAAGCCGGCTTTGGTGCCGGCGTCGATGACTATCTAACCAAGCCCTTCCATCTAAAAGAGTTGGCGATGAGGGTACAAGCGCTGCTCAAGCGTTCTCGCACAGTCAACGAGAAATCTTATACATGGGGATCGGTTATCCTCGATAGCGCCAGTTTTCGAGTCACTAAAGACGGTGCTGAGGTAAAGTTGGTGCCCAAAGAATTTGCTTTGTTGGAATTTTTGATGGCCAATCCCAATCGCGTTTTTACACCTGATGCTATTCTCAATCGCCTCTGGGCGTCCGAGTCTGATTCAACCACCAATGCAGTTTTAACCTGTATCAGTCGCATCAGAACTAAACTGGACGAAAAAGACGCAAAAAACTCGATTATCAAAACAGTGCACGGCGCCGGATATCGGTTCGATCCGTCTTAACCTGTCACAGCTTTTTCTCTTTGCAAGAAATCTGCAAGAAGTCTGCCATTACTTTGCAAGAATTCAACCTTATTATACTTTCACGGTCAACGCAGGGCTGACCAACGATTGCAATTCGTCAGATGGTAGAAAGTTTGAGATCAATCTTTCGCTGGGGCGCCCTGACGACAATGCAAATAAATGTTGGAACATCGATGGTGGTTTGAGCCGCTCTTACACCGAAGATTTTAGACAATCTAATAGAGTGATGAACAATGAGTTTGAACAACGCAATGTGCTGCCAAAAGTCGAACTCAATATCAATTTGAATTTTAGGCCTGACCTTTTCAATTTACCTGTTAACCGCCGTCATGAAGCAAATTATTACAACCGTAGTAACAATGGATGCTTTGGCCAGGGCGGCTCTAGTTATTATGGTCAAGACAGGTTCAGCAGCTATGGTCAAGATAGATTCAAAAATTACACAATGGATCGCTACGGCAGCTACAGTCAAGACAGCTATCGCCCTCGCAAGGAGGAGTCGGACAGCTTCAGCAACTTCATTGGTGATCGACCCACCAGATATGACACCAGGCAAGATGCTGAAATTAAAAAGTTGAGAGAAGAGCTGGTACGCGAACGTCAGGGCAATCAACCATCAGAAAAACCTCAGTTGAAAGAGAGAGTAGAAGCCGGAGTGATTAAGGATGCCCACTACACAGTAAAAGCTGGTGAAACGCTCAATAGTTTAGCTCGCCTGGCATTACATCGTGCCGGTAACGATGGGGATGTCTCTATCGTAGTTGAAACTTGGCGATCATGGCTCTGGTTGCGCATTACGATTTGGTTCTCGGATATGATATCAGGCTGCCTTAGTATTG
>JADYXQ010000200.1 GCA_021772135.1 Candidatus Obscuribacter sp. | reverse complement strand
ATCTCCGGGCCTAAAATTTGCGAAAAAAACTTGTAGTCGACCGGTCAACCGACGCATTTATCGCTTAAAAAAGTGTCGCATTTATCGATCAAACTCACAGAAATCATTGCCCGAGCCGATTTAGGTTATGAGTTTGTGCAACAGCGTGGCGGCAATGGCTTTGCCTTCGACCGGGATGGTCGCTCAATACACCTCTGTTTCGCTCGCCGCTCAAAAAAAAAGCGCCCCCGCCGAAGCGAGGGACGAATGGAATTTACCCTTGCGGGATATCCTGCGAAGAAATCTTCTTGGTGAAAAAAGCAAAGCAGGCATCAGTCAGATACAATCTATCCGATTATAATGTTTGACCACCTAGTGCGTCAACTGTCATAGGACTTTTCGCCCAATGAAATATATTCTTGGTCTTGATTTAGGCACTCACTCAGCTGGTTGGGCAATTCTAGAGCTAGATTCAGCCGGAAAAGCCGCAGCCGTCAAGGATGCAGGTGTGAGAATTTTCGAGGCTCCAGTTGAACCGAAAACGCAGGCTCCGAAGAATTTAGCCAGACGAACTGCTCGTCAGCACAGAAGGCAATTGGCTCGGAGAAAGCAACGACGTGTAAAGTTGACGCGAGTATTGCAAGAAGCGAAGTTGCTTCCAGTGAATCAAGTTGAATTGGAAACTTTGCTTCTTGACGATAACGAGTGCAATCCTTACATGCTGAGAGCTAAAGGTCTTGACAGTGAGCTTGGTGGTTATGAGTTTGGGCGAGTGCTGTTTCATATTAACCAGAGGCGTGGCTTTAAGAGCAATCGAAAAACTTCGTTTAGCGAAGTTCTAAAGAAAGTGCCTGCTATAGCTGAGCTGATTGAGCAAGAGGAATCGGCAGAAAGCACGAAGATTCTTCAAAAGCAAAACAAGCTATCAGCTGCCACTACAGGTGATGATGATGATGGAGTTGTGAAGGCAGGTATTAGTCTGCTTCGAGCAACGATAGAAACGAGTAATGCACGGACCCTTGGTGAGTACCTCTATTTAGTTAAAGAGGGAAGAGCCTCGCGGCCAAACCGAATGAGCATTGAAGTACCGAAGAAGGTGCGGGGTCTCTATACGGAGCGCGCAATGTATGAGGACGAGTTTGAGCAGCTATGGGCGAAACAGTCTCAATATAACCAGTCGTTAGATGCGCAACTGAAGGTTCTAGTTTTTGATGCAATATTTTCGCAACGGCCTCTGAAGACTCAGAAGTATCTAGTTGGTGACTGCGTTTTTGAGTATCATCGTAAACGGGCGGCCAAAGCAACTCTTGAATTTCAGAGATTTAGATTTTTGCAGACCGTAAATGATCTGGAAATCAAGAATACTGACACGCGCCTGTATCGAAAACCCACCGAACAGCAGCGTCTGAATCTTCTGGCATTGTTAGAGAAAAGTGAGAAGGTTACTTGGGGTAGAGTGCGCAAGGCGCTGCAGATTCATAGCGATGAGACTATCAATTTTGAAGAAGGTGGCAAGGAGGAGCTTCTCGGTGACTCTACTTCTTCACGGATCGGCAAGGCTATCAGTGCGCAATGGGAGGCTCTATCCGTCGAAAAGCGAAATGAATTAGTTGCAGATCTTTTAACGATACCGCAGAAAGATTGGCTGCTTGTACGGCTTCTCGACCACTGGAAGTTCTCGCCAGTCGAGGCATACAAGTTGGCAATTCTAACATTGGAGCCTGGCTATGGTGCTGTTTCAATGAAAGCGCTGCGCAAGTTGATTCCGTTAATGGGAGGTGGACTTAATTACAAAACGGCCTGTGACAAACTTTCTTACATTGAAGGTGCAAATAGAAAGAGCACAGCTGGTGAGGTTCTTCCGTTTCCACCAAATGTTAGAAATCCGGTCGTTCAAAAAGCGCTTTATCAAGTGAGAAGGTTGCTGCATGCAATTGTTCGCAAGTATGGTGTGCCTGAAATTGTCACTGTAGAACTTGCGCGGGACATGAAGCTAAGTAAGAAACAGAAAGAAGAATCTGAGGCAAGAAACAGAAAGAATAAACGGGAGCGCGATATTGCTCGTGCTGCTCTTCAATCAAATGGTCTGCCTGAGCCAAGTCACGATGATCTATTGAAGTACCGGCTTTGGAAGGAAGCTGGTTGTATGTGTCCTTACACTGGTCAGCTTATTAGTATGGGAATGCTTTTGGGGAAAGAAGGTGAAGTTGATATTGAGCACATAATTCCATACGGTCGCTGCTTGGATGACTCATATATGAACAAGACCATTTGTCTCGCATCTGAGAATCGAGCAGGGAAGAGAGAGAAGACTCCCTATGAAGCGTATTCAATCAACAAAGAGCGCTACGAGGACTTGCTATCGCGGGTTAGCCATATGTCGGAAATGCCGTTCGGAAAAAAACGGCGATTTGAGCTTCGACCAGAGGATATTAGTCTTGACGAGTTTGTCACGAGACAACTGAACGATACTCGATATATTTGTCGGGAAGTGAGCAATTATTTGTTGGGGCTTGGATGCCGAGTTCAAGTGAGTAAGGGTGAGGCTACATCTGCCTTGCGGCACAAGTGGGCTCTTAATGAGATTCTTTCTCCAGATGGTAGTGGCGAAAAAAATAGAGCAGACCATCGGCATCATGCTATTGATGCCATTGTTGTTGCTCTGACTACACCTACCTTGTTTCGGCAATTATCCAACCTTTCGGCGCAGACCGGGTTTGGCATTAAGAACAGACGTTTCTTGCTAGAGGAACCATGGAGAAATTTTCACAAATCTGTTGAGGATCTCGTTGAGGCTATCGTTGTGTCTCATGAAGCACACAGAAAGATCACGGGTAAGTTACATGAAGATAGTGCCTATGGACCGACCGAAAAGGAGGGGCAATTTGTTCGCAGGCGATCGATAGAAGATTTGACGGCGAAAGATCTACCAGATGTTAGAGATGGCGCTGTAAAGGCTATTCTGACGCAGCAGTTAGAACGATTTAATGGCTCCGCAGAGAAGGCATTCTCGATGCCGGTTTCGCACAACAACCCGAGTATTCTTATCAAGAAAGTTCGTTTGAACGTAAGGTTAAACCCTGAGATTGTATTTCCCATAAGTAGAGGCGGCGGGACGCCATTTAAGTATCACAATCTGGGCAACAATCATCACGTTGAAGTGATTCAAGACAACGCTAGTAAAAAGTTTGAGTTTGAAATAGTTAGTGCTGCCGAGGCCGCAAGGCGGGTTCGAAGAGAAGGCAGTCCAGTTGTGAAAACTGACTTTGGACCGGCCAAGAAATTTGTTATGAGCTTATGTGCAAATGATACTGTTGAATTGTCCGGAAAAGACGGTGTTAGGCGAGTCTTCCGGGTTAAAAGTTTCGCAAAGGAGCGTGACCGAAGACGAATCGTTCTTCAATTACACAATTCTGCTTCCCCTACCGACTTTGAGCGACTGCCGCCAAATGGCTTTCAGGAGCGGAAACCGCGAAAACTGGAAGTAGACATGCTTGGTCGAATTATCGATTCGAGGATGAATGACAAATCGAATAATTGAGATCAGCAATCCGGCACACTTATCGCTTAGGAAGAAACAACTAGTACTTAAAGATGGAGATGGTAATGAACTAGCCATTATTCCTATCGAGGATATGGCCATGCTGATTTTGAATCATCCGGCAATTACCTTTTCACAGGCTCTAATTTCAGAGTGCTCGGCGCAAAAGGTTGGGCTAGTAATAACTGATTCAAAGCACATGCCGTCTTTGATATTGCAGCCTTTGGACACGCATTCTCTCCATACTAAAATTTTAAGGGAGCAGTTGCAGGCTAGCGTGCCGCGAAAAAAACAAATTTGGCAAATAATAGTGCGTGCAAAAATTAGTGAGCAAATTAAGGTACTTAAGGCTCAAGGGCGGAGTTACCAGAGCTTAGAGCCAATGATCGAGCGCGTCAGAAGTGGAGACGTTGAGAACGTCGAGGCTCAAGCGGCTAGGTGCTACTGGAAAGAACTCTTCGGCAATGACTTCCGACGTAATGTTGATTTGGCGGGGACCAATGCTTTTCTGAACTATGGTTACGCAGTCATGCGAGCGGCTGTAGCTAGGGCGGTCGTTGCTTGTGGTTTGCATCCTGCACTATCAGTTCATCACTCAAGTCAATACAACGCGTTTTGTCTTGCTGATGATTTAATCGAACCCCTAAGGCCACGAGTAGACTTGCATACCGCCACAATGCCAGACATATGGCTGGGAGCCAACGACTTAACACCTGAAATCAAAAGATATATACTCGATATACTTACTCGAGAAGTAAATTTTTCTGGTAGCTCATATCCACTTCTTGTAGCGCTGGAGCGCTATGTGGTGAGCTATCGTGCTTTTTTGTGCGATGAGACACCAGTGAAAATAGAATTTCCCCTTCTTTGAGTTGAGCTCCAAAACCTATAAGAAGCAGGTGCTTCATGGCATTTGGCGGATACCGAAGTATGTGGGTGGTTGTTTTATTTGACTTACCAACTGATACAAAAGCTGCTCGACGAGCTTATACTGATTTCCGTGAAATTTTGCTCAGGAATGGCTTTTTGATGCTGCAATATTCGGTATATGCTCGTCATTGTATGTCTGATGAAAATGCCATCACTCAGGAAGGGCGGATTAAGTCAGCACTGCCAAAAGACGGTGAAGTACGGATTTTGTCACTCACTGACAAGCAGTTTGGGAGGATGAAAATTTTTCATGGAAAAACCAGGCAACCTACAGAGGAAGCCCCACAACAACTGTCACTTTTTTGAGTTTGCAAGAGCCGAAAGCACTTGCTGGAACCGGCTTGACGGTTGGACCATTGTATCTGACTGATGCCTGCCCGCTTTCCACAACCTAAGGCCCCTTCTCTTGGTTTTAAATCACTATTGTATCTGACTGATGCCTGCCCGCTTTCCACAACTACATACCTACAATGGAATTTAAAGCCCACATTGTATCTGACTGATGCCTGCCCGCTTTCCACAACCAAAGTTTTTGCCTGTCGTCTATTTGTGCAATTGTATCTGACTGATGCCTGCCCGCTTTCCACAACCTTGCCTCAACACTCGTCCAAGGCTCTGGAATTGTATCTGACTGATGCCTGCCCGCTTTCCACAACGGCGGAACGACGTACAGCGTCGCTAATCAAATTGTATCTGACTGATGCCTGCCCGCTTTCCACAACCTACCGGGTCCATTACTGAGGTATTTTCGTATTGTATCTGACTGATGCCTGCCCGCTTTCCACAACCGGTCCTGGCCTCAGTCCTGACTGAGGTCCATTGTATCTGACTGATGCCTGCCCGCTTTCCACAACCGCGTAAAAGTGATGTCCTACCTTCAGAAAATTGTATCTGACTGATGCCTGCCCGCTTTCCACAACAGGGAGGCGTCAAAGGCTCCCAAATGGGAGTATTGTATCTGACTGATGCCTGCCCGCTTTCCACAACTCAAATCTAGATAGCTTGGCACTGTCCGGTATTGTATCTGACTGATGCCTGCCCGCTTTCCACAACGT
>JADYXQ010000199.1 GCA_021772135.1 Candidatus Obscuribacter sp. | reverse complement strand
TCAGGTTTCACTTCAGCTTTGCCGTCTGCTTTTGCATCGGTCTTAGGAGCGGCTTCTGGGTCAGCCTTCGGATCTACTTTGTCGCCGGTTTTAGCGTCAGAATCTTTAGGATCTATCGGATCTTTGACAATGTCTTTGCCATCGGCGTCTTTTTCTACTTCGGGCTCAGCCACTGGCGTGGCTTTGATAGTACTGGCATGTGGATCGTATTTCAATGCTTCTTCTACAGCAGAAGCTGAAATCGTTCCGTCGTCTGCCACGAGACGAGAGTCGATTTTCACCCCGGCCAGTTTTTCTGAGAATGATTGGGCATCGTCGAACACCGGTGGAATTACCACTAAGCCTTTGGTATCAATGTAACCTTTTCTGCCGTTGGCCACACCTACCAATGCCACGCCTTCCGCGAAATCTTCGGCGTAGGTAAATCTGCGCTTGATAACGATTTTGCCTTTCTTGTTCATGAAACCGTACTTTGCCCGCTTCAAGCTCAATCCCAGGTCATCATGGAAAAATGTGCGCGAATTCAAGGCGTCGCTCATAGACATGGTACCGATGGTATCTAGTATGACGAAGTCTGAACCGAAATAGCACTCTGCCACACGGTCTTTAAATGGCTTAGCCTGGTCGAATTTCAAGTCGATGATCAGTTTGCCGGTAGCATCAACGTAGCCCCATTTACCGAGCTTACTGACAGCTGCCAGGCCTTCGGAGAACGGACCTACAGCATCATACGCGGCAGGCACCTTAATTTCACCGGCTTTATCGACAAATCCCCATTTGTTGCCTTCAGCGGTCTTATAAGCGCAATAAATAATGGTGTTGGGTTCGAGCGGCTTGTTGGCCTCGCCACATTCGCCAATACCTTCAAAGGTCATAGCCGAAGTTGCCGCGCCGGTTTTGTCGATCAAACCCCATTTGCCACCGAAAACTTTTACAGCGGCGAAGTCTTTCGAAAACGGTTTGACTTCTTCATATGATCTTTCAATGACAAATTTGCCGGTGTTGTCAATGTAGCCCCAGCGATTGGAGAGGTCAGCCGCAGCCAGCCCGCAAGAGAAAGGCAAAACCCTTCTGAACTGCGGCTTGATAATAAACTTACCGGTATGGTCAATAAATCCCCACTTCGGACCAACTTCTACAATAGCCGCCGAAACTTCTTCTTTTTTAACGCATGCGCTCAGCGAGAGCATCATGGTCAGGGCGGCGAACAGCGTTTTGCTGTAAGAGTGCTTAAAATTTCGCGACATCTTGAAAATCTTATTTTCCTAAATAGGGCTATAAAACCAATAATAAGCGGTCTTGGATAGGAATGTCTAAGTTTTTGCATAATCTGCACCAATTACAGTGCAGACTCTTTTGTATGATGTGAGCTTCTACCTATCAGAGATACTCTAAAAGATATAAATGGCTAAATATTTGCTGGAAATTGGTGTTGAAGAATTGCCCGCCGGTTTTGTGCCGGAAGCTGAAGAAAGACTGCGTGGACTTTTCACGGCAAATCTGAAGGAAGCCAATATCGCATTCTCGCAGCTGCACACCTATTCAACACCAAGGCGATTGACAGCCATTGTCGAAGATATAGCCGCTGAGCAGACCACAACCGAGAAAAAAGTCAAAGGTCCAGCGGTCAAAAGCAGTTTTACTGAAGACGGCAAACCTACTCCACAGGCCGAGGGTTTTGCTAAAAAGCACGGCCTGAGCGCCAGTCAATTAACGCGCGAAACTATTGGCGATGTTGAATATTTGCATGCGACAGTTGTAAATAGCGGGCAAAAAACCGAAACCGTCTTGCCTGAAATCGTCAAAAAAGTAATTTCTCAAATTTCGGGCGAGCGCTTGATGCGCTGGGGCGATTGCGAAGTCAAATTTTCTCGGCCACTGCGCTGGATCGTTTCACTGATGAACGATCAGGTTGTGGAAATCGAAGTAGCCAATTTTAAAAGCGGCCGGGTGAGCCGCGGCCACCGTATTTTGCATCCAGGCGAAGTCACCATCAGTGATGCCGATACTTATGAAGAAACCATGAAAAAAGTGTTCATCATAGTCGATCCGGCCAAACGTCGCGAAATGATTAAGAGTCAGGTAACCAGCCGCGTTGCTGAACTTGGTGGTCAATCTCCCCAGCTCGAATCGGGTCTGCTCGATGAAGTAATCAACTTGACTGAATGGCCAACGGCGCTGGTAGGACAATTCGAGGAGGAATATCTTTCACTGCCGGCTACTCTGATTGAAACAATCATGATTCATCATCAACGCTATTTTCCAGTGGAGCAAAAAAACTCTGAACAGGGCGAACGCCGCCTCTTGCCTTACTTTGTCACGATCACTAATAACGATCGGGCAGAAGCTGCGCCGCATATCAAACAGGGCAATGAAAGAGTTCTGCGCGCCCGCCTGGCCGACGGCAAATTCTTTTATTTTGACGACAGCAAGTTGAAATTAGAAGATCGAGCGGGCGCCCTGGGCAAACTCACCTATCAAGAGGGCCTGGGCAGCTATGGCGACAAAACTGAGAGATTGAGTCAGCTGGCACAGGTTCTTATTAAGAGCATGCCTTCCGGCCACAGCTTCACAGAAGAACAGCAGAAGCAATTGATACGCACCTGCGAGCTGATTAAACTCGATCTGGTGAGCAACCTGGTGCGCGAATTGCCTGAGTTGCAAGGCTATGTGGGCAGCTGGTATGCCAAAGCTGAAGGTGAATCACTAAATGTGGTGCAAGCGATACTTTCGCACTATGCCCCGCGCAGCAGTACCGACAGTATTCCCCAGGACCAACTGGGCCAACTTGCAGCTGTGCTCGATAAACTTGATCATGTGGTCGGTCTTTTTGCTCTCGGTAAAAAACCTACAGGTTCTTCAGACCCTTATGCCTTGCGCAGAAACGGTCAGGGTTTAATCGACATTTTGATCGATGGCCTGACTCAGATGCCTTTAAATATTTCCTTATTGATTGGCAGTCTGCTTATGGCCTTCGAGCCCCTGGTTGAAAAAAACGGCAAGAAATTAGATACCGCGGCAACAGCAGCCGACATCAAAGAATTTCTCACTCAACGTTTGAAAGGCAAATTGCTTGATAGCGGCTATAACAAAGAAACCATCGAAGCAGTATTGAATGCCCGCGATCCGCTGGCCAACATAAGCGATGTCATCGTTCGCATGAACACCGTCAAACACATGAGCTCCGCCCCTGGTGCCAGCGAGCTTATTCGCGTGGGTGTGCGCATCGGCAATATACTTGGCCCTGACTCACCAGATGTAGTGCAGCCTGACAAACTGAGCGAAGAAGCTGAAAAAGCACTCTGGGATGCGTTCCAGAAGAATGTCAAAGCCAACTGGCAACGGTCCGGCAACAATAGTGCCAATTCGTTCGTCATGCCTACTACCGAAGCCGAATACCAATCAATGTTGGATTTATTGGGTAATCTCACACCTCATATAGACAAGTTTTTTGTAGATATTCTCGTCAATGACAAAGACATAGAGAAACGCAATAACCGTCACGCTATCCTCAAGCAAATAGATCAATATTTCAGAGCTCTGGCTGATTTTACAAAATTACAACCGCTCATCTCTTAAGGCCACATTGAAGAATTTTCGCTCTTACATCGTCACCGCTCTTACTCTTCTCACCATATCTGGTGCCCTGGCGCCGGTAATGGCTGCCAATTTCAATTCTGATCTACCGCCAGATTCAATAAACATTCCGCTGATGGCAAAAGAGAAATCGATCAGTACGTACGTTCCCTCTGCTACCGCTGAAGGTCACGGGCTGGCGGTCAATTTGATTTTTACGGCCAAGCCCAGATTTAAAACGGGAGCGCCGGTGGCCGTGGTGGCTCCGGGTGGAATTGGACCTGATGGTTTGACTTTCAATATGCACGCTGCTCAAATTGGCGCGGTAGAACTGCGCTTTGCCTTCCCCGGTGGTGGCAGCCCCGAATTCGGGAGCAAAGGTGTATTCGACAATCGCGGTACTAAATCAGTTGAGGCCTTTCGCGATATTTTGCTTTTTGCCGCGGGCCGCAAAACCGACTACAAAGACCGCACCATTGCCGAATTGCTTGCTCCCGGCATTAAGGTCAATCCGTCTAATTTAGGAATCGTCGGCTGGGATAACGGCGGCAATATTGCTCTGGTGGCTATGGCGAAGTATGCCAAAGAATTGGGCGTGGTGGAGGGCTCAGAAAGAGGAAAAGAAGGAAGCCTGATCAAATGGCTGGCGCTCTACGAATGTCCTGTTGGTTCAATGTTTTCTCCACCCAATCTGGGTTCGTCCACCGATTTGCTGAAAAATAAGCATTACCGCGAGGGCTCAGCGGCTACGGGTAACTTGCTTATTGATTATCGCAATTTGACCTGGCTCGGACATCTTTTCCGCAATCCCAATAAAATTGCCGGTAAAAAGCGCGGTCTACCCGGTATGAAGGGCGTGCTTTTCTTCGACGAAAATCAAAACGGCATCTGGGAAGAATCGCTTGAATACGCATTCAACTCTGCTCTTGATCCGGGTTTGACTAAACAGTTTTTCCCTCCGCAGCTAACTGCAGCCAGTCAGCGCAAATTGGTTTTTGGTAAGGAATGGCCGAGTAATGTGGCAACTGTAGCTGAGTCAGAAGAATTTTTTGCTGAACGAGACGGCTCTCTATATGTCAAAGAAATCACTCAGGCGTTTCCCAAGCTGCTGGTAGGTATGTTCGCCTCTGCTGTGGATCATAATCAACAGCAGCTGGACCATCCTCATATATGTTTTCTCTACAACTTGTTTTTAACCAATAAAGTGCGTTGGCTGAGGCTCAATCCAGATCCCTGTTACCTGGCCGATATCGGTCAGATGAGCGGTTACAATTTCGTCAACAATAAACCTAATTTGCCCCTCGACCCCACCGGTCTGCTCTCGCACATGGAACCGGAAGGCGCACTGCCTGACTATGTTTGCATGCAAGGAATGGTGGCGGAGCTGGTAGACCGCATTAAGGTAGGCAACCTGGTTTACCCTATTAGCCAGCCGCTCTGCCCTTATTCGAACGGTGCTGCAGCGGCCAAGGCAGAAGCTGAAGCCAGGCATAAAAAAGCCATTGAGGCCGAAAACAGGCAGGAGGCAGAACTGAACAGTGAAGACGACAAAGAAAAATTAGAGTCGGTAAAACCAAGCGGACCTGCTAAAGCCAAGCCAGGCGTAAAACCTAAAGCTGCTGCCTTACCCGTGAAGAAACGCAGCCGGCACTAAAGCTTGAGAAAAAGCCATGATTAAAGCAACCAAAGGGCTATGCTAGTATCTTTAATAGGTAGTGGGTTTCAGAGTGAAAACCCGGAAGCGAGGGAATTGTCATGATGAATCCGGTCACAATTGGCGTCTTGTTTGGCATTGCGTTACTGGTGTTTGGCCCTAAGAAATTACCAGAATTAGGCAGATCACTTGGCCAGGGCATTGGTAACTTCAAAAGAGCACTTACTGATGCCCAGGACGAAGTTACTTCGGCAGTAAAAGGCGAGCCGAAAGCAATAGAGTCAAAAGAAGCGCACGAAGCTCAAGCAGAAGCACTGGCGTCAGAAGCCGATGCAAAAGACGCAAAAAAAGAATAAGCTGATTTAGTCTAAAGCTTAAAGGGAACCTCAGCCATTTAATGGCCAAATTCAAAGTCGTCTCAGAATTCAGTCCAGCCGGCGATCAGCCGCGTGCGATCGCGCAGCTCGAACGTGGCATCGAAGCTAAAATGCCCTACCAGACTTTGCTTGGTGTGACCGGTTCAGGCAAAACCATGACCATGGCTCAGCTCATTGCTGAGACACAGATGCCGGCTCTGGTACTGGCTCACAACAAAACTCTGGCCGCACAGCTATGCAATGAAATCAAAGAATATTTCCCCGAGAATGCGGTGGAGTATTTCATCTCTTATTACGATTACTATCAGCCTGAATCGTACATTCCATCAACCGATACTTTCATTGAGAAAGAAGCGAGCATCAACGACGAAATCGATCGTTTGCGTCACTCAACTACGAGATCGCTCTGGGAAAGAGAAGACGTGGTGGTGGTTGGCTCAGTCTCAGTAATTTATGGTCTGGGAGTACCTGAGCGCTACCTGGCTGCGGCTTTAGAGCTAACTGTAGGACAAGAGGTTGACCGCCAGGATGTACTGCGCAAACTGGTGAATATCCATTATGACCGCAACGATATGGTGGTTGAGCGCGGCAGATTTCGCGCCCGTGGTGAGATTTTAGAAGTTTTTCCTTCATATGAAGAGCGCATCTGCAAAGTTGAATTTTTCGGCGACGAAATCGAGCGCATCGCCCTCGTTAACCCGGTTACAGGCGAAGTAGAAGAACTAAAAGAAACAATCAAAATCTATCCGGCCAAACACTATATTGCCGAAGAAGACGAAATCGAACGCACCGTTGCCGCTATCGAGCTTGAACTGGAAGAAAGAATAGGCGAACTGATTGGCCAGGGCAAACTGGTGGAAGCACAAAGGCTGAAACAGCGCACCAGATTCGATATCGAGATGCTCAAAGAAGTCGGCTATTGCAACGGCATTGAAAATTATTCGCGTATTTTAGAAGGCCGCGAACCGGGCATGCCACCAAAAACGCTGATCGATTATTTTGTGCGCAAATTCGGTCGAGACGGTTTTATTACTTTTATCGACGAGTCGCATGTTACGGTGCCGCAGTTGCGAGGCATGTTCCACGGTGACCGAGCGCGTAAAGATACACTAATAGATTATGGTTTCAGATTGCCGTGCGCTAGAGACAACCGGCCACTTACTCCTGAAGAATTTTTTGAGCGCGTGGGCAAAGTTGTCTTTGTCTCGGCCACACCTGGTGACTGGGAAATAGCTGAAAGTCAGCAGGTGGTGGAGCAGATCATCAGGCCCACAGGGCTTGTAGATCCAATTGTGGAAATCAGACCTATTAAAGGTCAGATTGATGATTTGATTGGCGAGATCAAAGACCGCGCTGCTCTCAGCGAAAGAGTATTGGTCACAACTTTGACAAAACGCATGGCCGAAGACCTGACGGAATATCTTTCAGAGCTGGGTATCAAGGTGCGTTGGCTGCACTCGGACATCAAAGCCTTAGAAAGAGTCGAGCTACTGCGCGACTTGCGACTCGGTGTCTTTGACGTACTGGTGGGCGTAAACCTTCTTAGAGAAGGCCTCGATTTGCCCGAAGTCACCCTCGTGGCAATTATGGAAGCAGACAAAGAGGGATTTCTGCGAGCAGAGCGATCACTTGTGCAAACCATCGGCAGAGCGGCACGTAACGTTAAAGGGCGAGTGATTATGTACGCCGATAAGATGACTAATTCGATGGACCGAGCCATTGCCGAGACTAATAGAAGACGTGTTATACAGACTGCATATAATGTAGAGCATGGTATTACCCCCACTACCATCGTCAAACAAACCGGCAACTCACTCTTAGAAGCCCTGCGCGGAAAGGGCGATGGCAATGACTTCGTAGAGCGCATGCGCTTGCCTTCCACTAAAGCGGAACAAGAAAAAGCAATTGCCGATCACATCATGGAACTGACCGACAAAGACCTGAGAACCGCCATCAAACGGGTGGAGAAAGAGATGAAGGATGCTGCGCGCGAACTCAATTTTGAACTTGCGGCCGACCTGCGCGATCAATTAAAAGTCTTACATGAACGGTCAGCGCAGCTTCGAAAGTCAAGCTAGGTAAATGATTCGGGCTTTGCAAGTAGTTGACCATAGTTTTAAACTCACTTAACGAAACAGGCACAGTGAGCAAAGCGCACTTATACTAGGCTGAAGGCGTTGCAAAGCAGTACTCATTTAGAAGGTGTATACGTACAAATCCCAAGGGTATTTCCGACAATAATTACGGAAATGTATAGATCCCACTTGGATACGTAAAACGCACTTAGGATGAATTTGTTGAACACACCTGAACTGTTCAAGCCGAACACCAACATCCACATCAATAGGTTCCCTCTTCCGGGGACATTAAAGTCATAAAGAACGGATGAATAGGTCGACGCTTTGAAGCTGTCTCGTTAAGCACCAGAAATAAGAAGCAATTCACGAGGAACCACATGGCTAAAAGCAAGTCCCCGGATACCGAGCGCGGCACAAGTAATCCTCTTATTGAGGATGAGAACATCGCCAAGAGAAATGAGCTCGAAGAGCTTGACCTAGTTGACGAAGATGATAAATTCACCATTCTCGATGACGAAGAAAATGATCTCGATGACGACGATGAACCAGTAGAGCTGCCCTCTGCCAGAGAAGTTGCTACCGAAGATTCGGTACGTCTCTATCTAAGAGAAATTGGTCGCATCCAATTACTTAAACCAGACGAAGAAATCGAACTCGCCCGCAAAATTTTGCAAGGCGACATGATGGCAAAACGTAAGCTTGTACAAGCTAACTTGCGTTTGGTTGTCTCCATCGCTAAGAAGTATATCGGTCGCGGTCTATCTTTCCTTGATTTGATTCAAGAAGGAAACCTCGGTTTGATTCGCGCTTCAGAAAAATTCGACCATGAACGTGGCTACAAGTTCTCCACCTATGCTACATGGTGGATTCGTCAAGCCATCACCAGAGCTCTTGCCGATAAATCACGCACCATTCGTGTTCCCGTGCACATGGTTGAGACTATCAACAAGCTCAAAAAAGTAACCAGACAACTGGCTCAAGAGCTCAATCGCAAACCAACAGAACAAGAGTTGGCCAAGTCGATGGATGTCTCTATCGTTAAACTGCATGAAATCATCAAAGCAGCTAAAGAGCCAATTTCACTGGAAACACCAATCGGCAAAGAAGAAGATTCGCGCCTCGGTGATTTCATTGAAGATGCGGAAACCGACAGACCAGAAACCACAGTCACTCATGAGTTACTGCGCCAAGATTTAGCTAAGATGCTCAACGAACTCACACCCCGTGAGCGTGATGTATTGCGTCTGCGCTTCGGTCTTGATGATGGTCGTCAACGCACATTAGAAGAAGTAGGCCAACTGTTTGCCGTTACTCGCGAGAGAGTAAGACAAATAGAGTTCAAGGCTCTCAGAAAGTTGAGACAACCAGGACGGTCTTCCAGACTGAGAGAGTATCTCTAAAGAAATCAGGTTAGGCCCGAACAAAAAAGTTTCGGGCCTAACTCTCTTTATAGGGTTTAGGTTCCAGGTGGTGATTGATGACTTACGGCAACAACGACCAAGAAGATAGCGACAACATCGAAATCAACCGCATGGATGATGACCTCGATTATCTCTATGGCGAAAGAGTGGAGCGGCCGATTTACGCGTCGCGCTCTAGCCTCAGTGCCGAGCCATTGCCCGAACGTTATGACGTTAGATCCAGAGATTCGCAGAGCCTGGCAACCAGCGATAATACTTTGCTTGACAAAGAATGTCAGCTGGAAACACAATCTGGTTTCATGCTCGTCTTTAAAGGCGTAAAAGACAAGGCAACGCTATCAGTCAGACGTAAAGTCGGCACACCGCCATCAACGGCGGTGTCACTGACACCAGACGAACTTAGACGGCTAGCTAATCTGGTCGGTGAACTCTCACCTGAGCCGACTTCTAGACAGCGAGTTGGTGTAGGCGACGATCGCCCCTCAGGCGATCGCCCGGCCGAATCTGAATTTGACTCTTTTGTAGAAAGAGAATATCCGGAGTTAGCTCAACGCCGTCGTGTGAAAAAAGCTTTTCCCGTCAGCTTGCCTGAAGCTATTTTTGAGCTTTTGACAGCGAAGAAACTTTTACTCGGTGCTGCAGCTTTTGCCGTTCTGGTGATTGCTGCCGGCGCTACAACACTTTTCCTCTCCAGTAAACCTCACACTGCAGCCAGCACAACCACAACTCAGTCCGCAGTCGAATCTGGTGCGTCGGGCACACTGGCTTTAGAAAATACCGCTCGCAGCTTCGTCATGGACATGCTCAATTTCCGCAAGGGCAGTTATAGACAGGCTCAAATTCGCGCTATGGCGATGATGACACCAGAGCTGGCTGACCGTTACTGGACCGAAACCCATTTTCCTCTGACCAGAATTCAACTTAAGGCCATGCCTCAAGATCAAGAAGTGCGCATAGAATCTATTACTCCTGTAACTCTGGCAGTGGGCAGCTATCAAGTTGACGTGCAGGGCAATTTAGTTGGTGCGTCGGGCACACCGCCTACTCCAATTATCATTCGCCTTTCAATCATTCAAGATGCCACCGGTAAGCTTTTAGTCAGCGAACAAAAAGACATAACGAACGGTGCCGGTGACAGCCCAACAGCTAGCGCAGCAACACCATCAGCCGAGCCAATACTGGCTCCGGCCATGGCACCAGCAGTAGCACCACCAGCTCAAAGTGTTGCCCCAGCGGTAGCACCTTCTGCTGTGTCCATTCCGCCGGTAGCACCATCGCCATCAGCTTCAACAGCTACGCCTGCTACAGCTGCTACAACTGCACCTGCGGCTGCACCAACCTCGGCTCCAGCTCCTGCTTCAGCTCCTGAAGGCGCGCAGGCTCCCGGCACCGTTTCTGGTGGCAGCCAGGATTGAGTACTCGCTTTGACTAGCCGTTAATCAGGTTAGAAGCATCAGTCAATTTGCTCTTTCCGACGATATGGGCGCCACTTGTGGAAGAGCTCTGGGGCTCAAGTCGCTGAGATCACTCATGGTCACAGCACCGCTGCGGTTTTACTGACCTTCCTGCTCAATGCGTTGCCAAATTTGATCAATGGCATGTTGGATCGCTGGAGTCGACTTGGCACGCTGCTCGATTAAATACGGACCAGCCGCTTTTCCCATAAGCAAAAGATCTTGCTCGGCCATGGCTCTCACCGTTGGGTCGAGGTCAAGAAGCTTTTGCGACTGACAAATAGGGCGCATACCAGTCTTCAAATTGACAATCTCTTGCACTTCTTTCAGGGCGCGTTCGGCAAATGTGAGTGATACCACGATTTCTCCGCTATTGCCGAAAGTTGGATCTACTGCAACTTTACCAGTAGCAGTCAGAGAATTCCCCTGCTCCTTAACGGTAATCGGTGAATCGATGTTTGAAAAGCGGAACATGCCATCCTGCCGTAACTCTTGCGAAAGCGCAAGCCAGGCTCGCACAGCGTCTCGTGCGCCACCGGCAACCCTTACTGCGGTTAGCTCATGCTTGAACAGATTTTCAAGACCTTCTTTTGTTGTCACCAGAATGGGCGGCTTACCCTTAGCGATTACAAAAATATTGTTGTTGCCTAGAGGAGGCGGAGTATTCATTGGCAGCGGCCATTGAGGGAATCTAAGCAGATAAAATAGACGAGCGGGGAAAACTCGCGCCACCGATTCATTTTTTACGAAATTAAGCTGGCCTCTGCTCCAGAGTGGTGATCCGTCGTCAAGCTTCTTGAGATAGGCTGCAATTAATGACCTGGGCTCGACGCCAGGCACGACTTGTGCAATTGCTGCTTTTTCATCAGCAGTTGCGGTGCCAGGATCAAACTTATTAATTTCACCGCCGCTAGTGCTTACTCCGGGCCCCGCAACTCCGATTGAAGAGGGATAGGCGACACCTGTTCCACTGGAAGGTTGATTGTGCTTGCCATTGTGTGGCTTCTTCGAGGCATAACTCGGCGACGGCAAAAGCGTTGCCACCAGAAGCATGGACAAAACTACTGTTATTTTCAGTGCCATAAACAAACTCCTGAATTCGTCGTTAAAATCAAACCGTCGCACGGATACTAGAAAAATTTCTTCCGCAGGAAAAAAGCAATTGTCAAACCAATAAGAGCTCCACAAGCGTCAACACCAGCATCATAAATGCTTGAGCTTCTTCCGACTACAAATGATTGATGCCATTCATCGGAAAGGGCATAGCTCACCGCAAAAAGAAAAGCGAGCACATTGCTGCTGTAACTTAATTTGAAAACTTTTTCTTCTGTCGCAGGAACTGCCACCGCTCTTTGCACCAGTATGGCGAGCACAGCAAATTCAAACATGTGAGCGAGTTTGCGCACCGGTACATTGGCCTCTTGCAGATAAGATTCAGTGACTGCGCCTGAATTTGCCTGATGAGAAAAAGCAAAAATCACCGCCATCCAGACCACAGCAAGAATCCAGTAAGTCAGCCTATTTGCTCCTTGCGACAATGTGGTTGTCTTTGACATGGAATCTCCAGAGACGGTTAGCAAGGATACCATTGCTGATTTTCTCGGGCTTCCTGAGCGAAGCACCTGGCTTTCAATTAGTGCTCAAGATTTTTACAACTCCTGAGTTGTAAATTTTTACAACCTATAGGTTGTAAAAATTCATAGGCGAGAAAAACAGACTCCCACTATCAAGGCCTTTTAGAATAGGTCGTGCGCCTTGAGACACTGTGGTTATCTTTAACATGAAATCTCCAGAGTCGGTCGGCAGCTTTAGTGATGCCAATGCGAGTGGTAACTTCTATATCTTTATTTTCGATCTTACGACCAGTTTTAATACATAGCACCTGCTTGGCATCGAATAGCGGTATTCCATTCAAGGTCCGGTCAATTTCAAGGTAGCGGCAAAGTTTGCCCGGCCCGTCGGTTTTGCTTTGATTTCGCCCCAGGGCACCGTCGTCGATTGCCCGAATCAAAACCGCCCCGGCAATTCCATCACTTTCAGTCACCACATTTAAACAGTGGTAGATGCCATAGATGAAATATACATAGGCAAAACCAGGTGGGCCAAACATCACCTCACATCGCTGTTTTTTGCCGCCAAAAGCATGACAAGCAGGGTCATCGGCAGTGTAGGCCTCAACCTCGACAATGGCTCCTGAAAAGACGCGTCCGTCTTCGAAACGCCGCACCAGTATTTGACCGAGCAGATCCTTTGCCACATCCACCGTTGGCCTGTCGTAAAAAGAGCTTGGCAAGCAGTGGTCGCTGAATTTATCTTGTTTATATGCAATCGACATCGGTTAATAATAACTCGCCATAAAGCTGCACAAAGACTCAAATCTAATGCCCAAAAGCCATAAATACAGGACAATTGATAGTCTCTTAAGAGTGATGTGGCAGAGGTTGCAAATCCATTATGTGCGGGATCGTCGGATATCTCAATTTAAGCGGTGAACCGTTCACCGAAAAAGAAAATCATCTCCCTGCTATGTGTCACAGCATCGCCCACCGCGGCCCTGACGAAGAGGGCATGAAGCTCGTTGGCCCGGCTGCCATCGGCATGACGCGTCTGGCCATCATTGACGTATCCGGCGGGCAGCAACCAATCACCAACGAAGACGGCACTATCTGGATCGTATTCAATGGCGAAATCTACAACTACCAGGAATTGCAAGAGCGTGTGCGCTCCCTCGGGCACACTCTTGTAACCAAGTCAGACACAGAATGCATCGTTCACCTTTACGAAGAATACGGCACCGGATGTCTGCAATATCTGGAAGGCATGTTCTCTTTTGCCATCTATGACATGCGCAAAGAACGCCTGTTCATCGCCCGCGACAGACTGGGTGAGAAGCCGCTGCATTATGGCGTCTTCGGCAGTACTTTCATTTTTGGGTCGGAAATCAAAGGCATCCTCGCTCATCCAAAAGCCAGCCGTGAACTGGATAGCCTGGCGATGCAGAAATATTTGAGCCTTGAATATGTACCGAGCCCGCATTCAATTTTCAAAGGCATAAGTAAGTTGCCGCCAGCCCACTTCCTTCTTGTAGAACGCGGCCAGGTCAAGGTTGAGCGTTACTGGTTGCCTGATATCAAAACCGAAAAAATCTCAGAAGAAGAAGCACAAGAAGAACTGGTGCGTTTGCTCAAACGTTCTATCGAGTTGCGCCTCATTTCCGAAGTGCCGCTGGGAGTCTTCCTCTCCGGTGGAATCGATTCGTCTTGTATCGCCGCCCTGGCGAGCCAATTTTCAAGCAAGCCAGTGAAGACCTTCTCTATTGGCTTCAATGACAAATCGTTTGATGAATCGTCGCACGCACTGGCAGTGGCTAAACATATCGGCGCCGATCACGAAGTAGCGACATTTTCACCAGAGCTTGGTTTTGAAACTCTGTCGCAACTGTGGGAAATTCTTGATGAGCCGCTGGCGGACGCTTCTATCGTGCCCACCTATTCGCTTTCGAAAATGACGCGCAAACACGTCACCGTAGCGTTGGCAGGTGAAGGCGGAGATGAGCTGTTCGGCGGCTATCCTACCTATCAGGCGCACAAATTTGCCCCCATGTGGGGTTTGATGCCGGCGGCCTTGCGCCATGGCCTGCTAGAGCCGGCTTTCAACAGTTTGCCGGTCAATATGAATAACATTAGCTTTGACTTCAAGGTCAAGCGCTTCATTGGCGCGGCGGCCGAACCTGCCGTGCGCCGCCACTTGCGCTGGATGGGCGCCATTCGCATGGCCGACCAGCCGCAGCTGCTTATGCCAGAACATCAAATTCTCACTGAGACCATGGAAGAGCGCATCCTCGGCGAATTGCCGCTTGTGCATTTGAACGGCCATAGCCCACGTGGCAGTGTGCACGACGTCATCAATAACATCATGCGCCTCGACATGACCACTTATCTGCCGGATGACCTGCTGGTTAAATCTGACCGCGCCTCAATGGCGGCATCTTTAGAAGTGCGCCTGCCGTTTCTGGCTTATCCGCTGGTTGAATTTGCTTTAAAACTGCCTCCAGAGCTCAAAGTTCGCGGTTTGACCACCAAATATTTACTGAAAAAAGCCGTGGCACCCTACCTGCCTGAGTACATTTTGAAGCGGCCAAAGAAAGGTTTTGGCATTCCTGTGGGCAAATGGCTGCGGAATGAGTTCCGCCCCGTGGTAGATGAATTATTAGGGGAGTCATTTATTCGCCGCCAGGGCATTTTCCAGTGGCCATATGTGAATCGACTGGTTGAAGAACACATGAGCCAGAAAGCCGATAGACGCAAAGAATTGTGGACGCTCTTGATGTTCCAGTGGTGGTGGAAGAAATTTTTCGTCTAATTACAAATTAAACGCCTGAGAAGTAGTGTTTTAGTGGAAACCGAACGTGAAAGTAGATTAGCCGAACAAGCCCCCAAGGAAGAATTCCTGGATGCTGTGCAGCGTCATATCTGCCAGGTACTGGGTTTCGATTTTGGCTTCATCGATCTGGTCAGCGGTCATGAGATCCACAATGTCATTACTTTTTCAGGAGACGACAGCGATGAGGAAGCGCGCAAATCGGTGCGTAATCTCAATGACGAAAACAAGCAACCGCTGGCGGTGGCAAATTCGCTGGTGGCCCAAAA
The DNA here is from genome assembly GCA_021772135.1 of Candidatus Obscuribacter sp. Lineage (GTDB taxonomy): Bacteria > Cyanobacteriota > Vampirovibrionia > Obscuribacterales > Obscuribacteraceae. The sequence continues at coordinate 8,147 of JADYXQ010000199.1, read as the reverse complement.
AGTCAAATCTACTTTGCGCCCCTGGCTGGGCCGAGCATTTTCTACTACCGATGGCGAAACCCAAGAATTTCCTTATGCCATAGTGCCCGTCATGGCTGACGCTTCGCAAAGAGCAGGCGAAGTGCGGGGCCTTATTCGGGTGATTTCTTTTGACTCGTCTCGCGAAGTATCGACTCAAGATTTGCAGACTTTGCGTTTGATGGGCGAGCACCTGGCCAACCGCACCCAGTTGTTTTTCCAGGCCGGCAATGACCACGGCGAGAAGATTTCACAACCAACCGCCAGCAAGGCCGAACAGATAGACGTCGACCATGTGCTCATTCTCCACTCGAACCGCGTCGTCAGGCGTCGCTTTTCGCGCACACTGGGCGAAAAGTACAAAGTGCTTGAGTCTGATTCAGAAGAAAAATCATTGCAAATTTTGTCTGAGAGCAGAGTCGATCTTATTATCGTCGACAGCAATATTTCTGGTGCCACCGGATTTGGTTTTTGCAAAGTAATCAAAGAATCCACTGAATTCAAACACATTCCAGTCATTATCGTCACTCCAGACACAAATCCGTCTGCCCGTGTAGAAGGGCTTGTTGTCGGCGCTGACGATTGCTTGACCGACTCTTGTTTCGATTCTGAACTGATGGCGCGGGTGCAATCGTCGCTGCGGCACCGCAAAATTGAAAAAGAGCTGGCTGTGCAATTGCAGCTGCTTGAAGATTACGCCCAGCGGCTGGAAAAAGCGCATGAGCAGTTGTCGCAAGACCGCCAATCGCAGCTGCAGCGCAACACTTTGCTTGAACAATTACGCCGTGAATCAGACATTTTGCGCAATCAAGAGTCGCTGCTTCACCGCATCAGTAACACCATCAGACGATCATTTACCATCAAAGAAAATCTGGGCGAAATGCTCGAGGAGCTGTCCGGATATTTCGGCCTTGATTGCTGCTTTATTGTTTTGCCGTCTGATGAAGAGCCAGAAGACTCACTGCGAGTAGAGTATGTTACCGACGACATTTACCGCGTGCTCGAATACGGTCGCGATTTAAAGACTTTAGAGCTTTACAGCAAGCTCTTTCAAGCCGATCAAGCAATTATTGCTAATGACGTGGCTAACGACCGTCGCCTGGATCCTTTCCGCGAAGAAGTGCTTTCTGGTTACAATATTTTGTCGTTGTTTTATATTCCGATTCATTACAGTGAAAAATTACTGGGCCTGCTCGTCGGTTACAAAGGCGAAATTCCAGCTAACTGGAATCGCGTCAATGAAGCCTTTATGAAATCGGTGGCCGACCAGGTGGCATCAGGCGTGACTAATGCCAGGCTATATGCGCGGGTACAAAGACAAGCCACCACAGATGGTTTGACCACTTTATACAATCACCGCACTGGTCAGGAGAAACTGACGGAACAAATGCGTATGGCAGAACGCTATCAGCGACATCTGGCAGTGCTTATGGTTGACGTCGATCACTTTAAGTCGATTAACGATAATTATGGCCACCCCGTGGGCGACACGGTTCTCAAAGCGGTTGCTAGACTGATTAAGAACAATTGCCGAGACGTTGATATTCCTATCCGCTATGGTGGAGAGGAATTTTTGATCGTCTTGCCTGAGGTTAATCAAGAAGGCGCCCACGTAGTCGCTGAACGTATTCGCCGCTCACTGGCATCAGAAGTGATTTTGCACGAAGGCATCAATTTGTCTGTCACAGCCAGCCTGGGTATTGCTACTTTTCCAGAAGATGCCTCAGATCAATTACACCTCCTGGAGTTGGCCGATAAAGCGCTTTATTTGTCCAAGCGCCTCGGTCGCAACCAGGTGCATACAGCCGCCGATTTGATGTTTGAAACTCCACGAGAAGCTAAAGAAACGGCAGCACCAGCAGAAGGCGCCATGGCGCAAATTACCATCGACACCAGCAACAAACTGGCTCTAGAAGACTTTGTCGCTCCCACCGTTTCACTGGAAGCCCAGAACAAAGAAGAACTGGTGCCTGAAGTTGTGGAAATGGTGAAGGCTCTGGCTCAAAACTTGTACGCACGTTCTGATTACAATAAAACGCACCACCTGGAAGTTGCTCGTATGTCGGAAATGCTCGGCAAGGTGATGGGTCTTTCTGCCACTCAAATTGAGCAAATTCGGGTAGCAGGACTGCTTCATGATGTAGGCACATTGAAATTGCCTTCTGATCTTTTGACTAAAGGCGGCGAGCTTACCGACGCCGAGCGCGAAATGGTCAATCAGCATCCGGTGCTGGGCGCGCAATTGCTGCGGCCCATACGCGCGCTAAAAGATATTTGCGAGATTCTCGAAAATCACCATGAACGCTGGGACGGCACTGGTTTTCCTCGAGGGCTGAAGGGTGAAGACATTCCCTTGCCTGCTCGAATTGTCGCCATCGTGGACAGCTACCATGCCATGATTTCCGACCGACCTTATCGGCCGGCATTGAGTCACGAGCAAGCAGTACAGGCTTTGCGCCAGGGTGCCGGCTCGCAATTCGATCCCTTCCTTGTAGATATTTTCATTACTGTACTGGCCAATTTAAAACAACAACCACATGGTTAAGCTTTACCTTATAGCCACTGTTGTGGTTTTTGCGCTCATACTTTATCTTACCTTCGCTCCTCGTTTTCACCCTGAGTTCGTTAACAGAGTGGCTTTCTATCCGGGTCCTGAAGAAGCAGGTGCCGAACAATATCTGAAAATCGGTGCTGTGCAGGCCGAGCGAGTAATGATTCCCGTCAGTACCAGATTTGGTGACAGGCAAATTTCAGCTGCCTTTTTTGAGAAACCCGGAGCTAAATTTGTCACTTTATATTCGCACGGCAATGCCGGTTCAATGCTCGGCCGCTGGCCCAAAGTAGCCTGTCTGCTTGATGCTGGGTCTTCGGTCTTGATGTACGACTATGCCGGCTATGGTAAGAGTCCGGGCCAAGCTTCTATGGAAGCGGTGGCAGCCGACGGCATAGCCGCCTACGACTATCTAGCTAAAATCAAGCATTTTAAATCTGATCAAATCGTGCTTTATGGCGAGTCAATCGGAGGGGGCGTCAGCTCTGAAATCGCCAGAGCAAGAGACTCTTGTGGTCTTATATTAGATTGCACTTTTCTTTCACCTGCTGCCTGGGCAAAAAAACGCATCGGCCCTTTGAACATTTATCCCGATGCCCTGTTAATGCACCCCTCCCTCAATGTTCAGTCGCTCTTTCCATCATATAAAGGCGCTGTTCTGGTAATAAAACCCGGTCACGACGACGTCATTCCCACCAGCCACTCCGACACTTTGTATGCTGCAGCAACCGGCACAAAACAATTGCTCGACCTTCCCACCAGCCCGCATGGCTGGGTGCAACAGGCCGACATGCCACTGTATGCTGCTGGTTTGAAGGAGTTCTACCGATCGTTGACACCAGCAGCGATGAACAAGTAGCACGTTTATTCATAGCTATATCAGGACTTACTTCAGCATCATCAGGTCCATTGCTTCCGGCGAGCTTTTAGTCTCCAGTATTTCTTGCAAATCTTTGGCTGGCTTAAGACCGGCAGGAATTTGCATGGCTGCCGCATCAATTTTTATGGGCTTGCTGTTGCTTGTGGTGAGGTAAACACTGTCTTCACCTTGTACGGTTTTGTAGCGAACGGATATTGGTATCAGTCCTGTTTTCGGTAAACCATAAACGCGCTCGAGCAAGGCTGCCATGCGTGGGTCGTAAGGCAATTTGTCAGCGGCCAATAATACTAGATGATGGGGAGAGTTTCCGCTTAGTTCTTGGTTTTTCAGGCGCTCCATCTGCATTCTTTCAAATTCGGTTGTAGTCTCGAATTTGACCAGATCGAACACTCCTTGCTTAACTCGACCAACCCTTTTCAATCTGGCATCTTCCAGAGTGAAGGCAGCAAAAATGGTCATCGAAGTGCTAAAGGCATTGCGAAACGATTTAATCGGGCAACGAAGTATTTTGCCTGATGTCCGGCTGAAACAAACGGCTTCGTTATATGGAGGCAGAAAGAGAAAAATCAAACGGGTTTTCCGGACTGTAATACGCATGCCTAGATTACTCATAGACACATCGCATTCGCCAACCATCTTATTGGTCTGCTGCAGAATCAGACCATTGGGCCCCTTAATTTCGGGAGGAGACGCCAGGGCCGGCGGCACCAGCGCGAGAAAACTAATTGACCAGGTCAGTGTCCAGGCAATGAAAGCGCCCAGGCGGAGTTGGCGACAAAGGGCTAAAATCAACTTATACATAAAATAATCGGCTTTGAGCATAATGGCGATATTAAGATCTATTGACAAGGGCCAAGAGCAGGCGTACTATTGGTTCACCCAGGATAATTTTTAAATCCGGCCAGAGCCGTAAGCTCTTTAGTACTCACTTACCAATGCGAGCATAGAATATGAGATTTCGCGGTGAATTTGCCCTTTTAGCTACGCTTTTCATGATGTGCCCTCCGGCTATGGCTCAGAGCTTTCTCGATTCCATTATTCCCGGGCAAGTTGTGTCGCAAGCTGTGTACAACATGCTCCCGGCTAACATCAGAGCAATGGTGAGAGTCGCCGGCGGCGGCGGCGGCGGTGGAAACGGTCTAAACGCTCGCGGCCTGCCACCCACAACACTCGACAGCTTTGTGCACCAGGCCGGCAGTCGGGCTTTTGACATTTACGGCGATGAAGGTGTCGACGGTCCACCCCCAATTGACAGCTTCTTGCCTAATAACCGCATCGATTATGGTATTTTCGGCAGCCGCGACGCCGGTATCACTACTGGGCACGGCAGTCGTATGCCCGCTGCCTGGGGCGGAGATGAATATTGCCACGGTACGGAATGGGTGCAAAGCGGCTCCAAAGGCGGCAACGGTATGCCAATTTATGTGCCTCAAACCGCCCTCGATGTTAACGGTATTTTGAACTCGTCCACCACCAGCCTTGGTATTGGCTCAGAGCGTCCAAATGTTACGGCCCCTGTGACAATCAGTGACAACGGCATTAATTACGACAAGAACGCTCCTGACTTTATTCGCAATTTAGGCCAATGGGCCACAGAGGTCGTTCCTTATCAAGTCACTCCCGATATGAAACCGGTGCAAAATTCAGAAACCCATCAGCTGATGGGCTGGATGGCCCCTGGCGATAGCGTGGCTGATTTCCTCAGCGGCAGAACAGGCCGTCTGATTCCCACTCAGGCCACAGCGGCTCAGGTAATGTTGAGTAAATTGAACCCTTCACAGGCCACTTTCGGTTTTTAGAATTCCATTCATTATTTCTTTATTTAAATTGAAATGTGCCATCACTATTGGTGGCACATTTCTGCTGCAGATTTGTTATTTTCCCTGAAAATCCTCCCTTGCTTCAGTGCTGGCCTCGAAGTCAGCAGTGCACATAAATGGCTGGTCGGAGCTATTAACAACTATGTCGATATAGTAAATTGTCTGGCATCCCGTAGGTAACTATGCGAAAATTACTGAACGCCTCAGCTCGCATAGAAAGCGCGGCAGTTGCTTGCGTGTTTGGAGTTTTCCGGTGCGGCGCCACTCTCTTCAGGATGAAGTCAATCAATGCTAGTCAGTTGCTTAATCGCATTTTTATGTTTCTACACTGTGCATATGATAGGAATTACCGTCGGATACCATCGACTCCTGGCTCACCGCTCCTATACGTGCCCGAAATTTGTTGAGTACATTCTGGTGATGGCCGGCTATCTCGGTTTCGAGAGTTCACCAATGTGGTGGGCAACGCTACACCGTGCGCACCACCGCTACACCGACACCGAACTTGATCCACACGCTCCTAAATATGGCATATACGAAGCGTACATCGGCTGGTTCTTGCATAAAGAGTATGCAGACCACCTCAAGCCTGAAAAACTTTCCAAAGACATGATCAACGATCCGCTCTACAAATTCCTCGATGCCGGCGGCGACTGGCACCGTGCTCACTTGCTCAACTCATTCATCAACTTCAGCTTGCGTGGCATTATGGCTCTCGTCTGGGGTTGGGAAATTGCAGCGGCCAGCCTGGCGGCGGCATTAATAGTGCAACAAATGCCGCTTTTACTGAATGTGGTTTGCCATATACCTAAAGCAGGCTACAAAAATTTCAATACTGCTGATACCAGCGTCAACGTCGGTTGGGTGGCTTTCCTTACTCTTGGTGAAGGCTGGCACAACAATCACCATGCTTTCCCCGGTTCAGCTCGTCACGGCCTCACTGCTACTGAATTCGATCCATCATGGTTGGTCATCAAAACTATGAAGGCCTTCGGACTTGTGCGCTGGATGAACGAAGTGTCCATCACTACTCCGTACAAGGGACTACAGGGCGAACCTGCTGTAGTGAAAAAGCCAGTGGAACTCGAAATAGTTTCTGATTTGCAGCCAGTCAGCACCAAACGAGAGATGGCCGCTGACCGTGAACGCACTGCTCCAACTCCATTGCCTGTAACGAACTTAGCTGACCGAACCAGCACACGCTCACGGGCTGAAGGTCACAGAAGAGCACGCCAGAAGCTTAAGCGATAATCAGCTAAGCTAACCATTCTTATTCTATTCCTATTCCCAGCCGTCAAAAAGCGGTGTAGATAGATAACGTTCGCCACTGCTGCAGATCACTGTAACTATAGTCTTGCCTTTGTTTTTGGCGAGTTTAGCCAGCTCAACTGCGGCGAAAACGTTAGCACCACTGCTGATACCACCCAAAATGCCTTCTTCGCGCGGCAAGCGTCTTGCCATGCCAAAAGCTTGATCGTTAGAGACTAAAAACGTTTCGTCTACAAGCGATAGATCAAGTACGTCTGGAATAAAACCGGCGCCAATCCCTTGAATTTTATGGGGAGCCGGCTTGAGCGGCATTCCGGCCATGGCCTGGCTTATAACCGGACTATCTAAAGGCTCAACTGCCACCACTTCAAAATTCTTTCCCAATTCTCGCCGCTTCTCTTTGATCACCTGGCCGACACCAGTGATGGTGCCACCGGTACCGACGCCGGCCACAAACATATCGATATCGCCGCAAGTGTCGTCCCAGAGTTCCACAGCGGTTGTAGCTCTGTGTGCCTGGGCGTTGGCCTGATTGGAAAACTGCTGCAACATATAATTATCGCTTGATTCTGCCACTAATTGATCGGCTTTAGCTAGTGCGCCTTTCATTCCGTCGGCTCCGGCGGTTAAAACAAGCTCGGCTCCAAGTACCTTCAGCATTCGGCGCCGCTCAAGCGACATAGTCTCAGGCATGCAGAGCACCAGTTTGTAACCACGAGCAGCAGCGACAAAAGCCAGAGCTATACCGGTGTTACCTGAAGTAGGTTCAATCAGCGTTGTCTTTCCGGCAGTAATCAAACCTTTTTCTTCAGCATCCAGCACCATAGAGATGCCGATGCGATCTTTGACCGAGCTAAGCGGATTCATAGACTCCACTTTCACCAGCACAGTGGCTTCAAGCCCAGCGCTGATACGGTTTAAACGCACAAGAGGTGTGCGGCCGACGGCCTGCGGCAGGTTGTCGAAAACTAGTTTTTTACCTGACATAACGTTGCTTACTCTGCGAACTTACTAGGTGGCAATTCCGGCAGTTTTTTGTCTTCCGGAAGGGGGCTATTAGCTTTGAACTCAGCAAATTGTCGCTCACCAATGCCTTTTAAGACTTTGCCTTTTTTCGCCATTTTCTCGTCTTTGCGCGCTTCGCCATCTTTGATCATGCGATCACCGCGAGCAATAAGACTCTGGCAATGCTTGAGCATCTCGCGATACTTTTTCTGCATACGCTTTTCGTCACCAGAAAGATCGTTGGCATTAGCTCCGCCCATACCTGGTGGAACAAGTTCACCGGGCGAGGCGGCGGCGGACCCGCCGACTGGTTCACTACCGCCGCTGGCAGGCAGTGAATTACCAAAAAAGTCATTGGCGCCTGCTGCATCCACTAAAGGCGCACAGGCGATGCTCAAAATAACAAGGGTGGTGAACGCCAACAGTAGATTATTAGTTTTGCGCACTGCTTCTATTTGTCCTCGCTGGTTCACTTATAGTTTATAGGCTCAGCCGTAACCCTGCTGTGTTTATGGTTTTGAATTTACTTAAGGTATGGTGATTGCAGCTTTAATTTTAAGGCCTGCTCCAGGGCGTATGCCACCTTAATGAGCAGGGCGTCTGA
>JADYXQ010000198.1 GCA_021772135.1 Candidatus Obscuribacter sp. | reverse complement strand
TGATCCTCTTTGTATGTGTTTTTGGTTCGCACCTAAACCATACCAGGCTAGTCCTGGAGGGGATCGCCACATATTTCAACTAAACTCGGGACAAGCCCATCTCTCACACAAGAGTTGTTGGAAGAATATCTTGCGAAAGTACTCGAAACCCTTTCCCCCGAAAAGATAAGTATCGTGCAACTGCGCTTTAAACTCACTGACGGCATCCAGCGTTCGTACCTCGAGACGGCGACCAAATAAGCGATGAGTCACCTTTGTTTGACCAAATAACTCCACCAACAGAGCGGCCGAGATTCTCAAAAGCTTACGGCGATGTTCTCTTTAAGCAAGGAAAAGAAATTGAAGCAAATGTCATTTATGCCCGGTCAGCGGCTTTGAGTAAATAAAACCGGGGCTTTTTGCACTAAAAAATCAGCGGAGTTCACCAAGATATTTATAAGTTGAGGAGTCTTTTGGTCTGTATTTCAGCACTTCCATGTAATCTGCGATAGCGCCGGCGGTGTCACCACCTTTGCTTTTATATTCAGCACGAACGAAGTAAACTGAAGAATTCTGGTTAAGCTTCAGCGAGCTATCGAAATCCTCCATCGCTCCGCCCATGTCACCAAACTCCGCTCGGGCAATGGCTCTACCGACATAGTTAATCTCGTTCTTTGGCTCGAGTTTAATCACTTTATCTAAATCGGTCAGAGCGCCTTCCTTATCCCCTAGCCTCACCTTTGCATCGCCTCGACGCGCAAGTGACCCTAAATGATTTGGCTCAATCTGCAATGCTTGATCGAAGTCAGTAACGAATTGAGCCTAATTGCTTGAGTGAAGTCTTCTATAGCTCCTTTCTGATTTCCACATGCAGCTCGAGCGGAGCCCCTCGACCGATAACCCTGCTTGGGATCGAGCTTAATAGCTCTATTAAAATCCGTTATCGCCGCAGCCACATTGCGCGTTTTAACATATAACTTCGCTCTTTCACCGATCGCCCACGCATTATTAGGATGATTATCCAATTCATGCTGAAAATCAGCTAGAGCGCCCAGATAATCCTGCAAGCCCATTTTTTCGATAGCGCGGTAAGTAGGCGCATCCTTCATTTCTGGAGCGAGCTGAATTGCCTGTGAAAACTACTCAATTGCACCTTTTTCATCGGAAAGAACTGATTTTGTCCTTCCCAATTCAAAATAAACACCGGCATTGTTATGGCGGCAATTTAGCGCGGAATCGCAATCCTCTTTCGCACCGTCCTCATCGGCTAGCTCTGCGCGCAAGTGAGCTCTGCACGCATAATAGTACCCGTTGCCCGGATCGTTCTTCAGCAATTTCGAATAATCAGCGATAGCTCCAAATTTATCGCCAAGACGCGCCCGTTGCGTAGCGTGCAAAATAAGACGATAGTCTGATTTTGAGCCGATTGATAGCCGGCTTCGGTCAGCTTCAACGACGCTAAAGGAGCCAGCGCTAAATGGCTTGGCGATGGCAGCGTTGGCGATACCGCCAGTGAGAAGAATTGCTGCAAGAAAATATTTTTTCATCGACTAAGCGCCCCTAACTTTTGCGCAACTTCAATAACTCTTTACGTAAGCCCGTGTCATGCTCAAGCACGGTAACGCAATTTGGCGGCGACACACCAATGGGCAGACCTGGTCAAACGGCTGAACTCGCATCAATATTTGTGCAACCAGCAGCAGAAAACGCCAGTTATGCGACGGGGCAAGTTTATGGATCAGCCGGCGGAAAGGGCTTTCCATAATGGGTGAACACCTTACCTGTAATTTGAGCACTGCTTATCATTTATATTTCAGCCTAAAGGGAGCATCCTTATATAAATCCTGGTCCAGATTCTCAAGTTCCTTTTTGTCGGCCGAAGCCTTTACCTTGTTGCCAGTTTGCTTAAATAACTTAAGTCGCATTTGCAAAAGCGGCCTTTTAGCGCCTTCGTCGCGTTCAGTGGGAAGAGCATCAGTCAATATTTTTATGGCCATATTTTTGTCGTGTAGCAGTTCGTAAGCGCGTGCTTTTGCCAAAACAGAACGACTCCGTGGCTGCTTCTCCATCTTCTTTAAATCAGCCAAAGCCAAATCTGGTTTATTCAATGCATTAAAACATTCAGCCCGTCGAACAAGCGATTTTGCTTTATCAAAATCGTTCTCTATCATCAGGTCCAGGCATTTGATTGCGACGCCAGGTTCACCGTTATCGGCACATATACTTGCCTTCAAATCATAAGCTTCAAAATATTTTGGATGAAGGTTTACGCACCGCTCGGCTTCAGCGAGCGAATTTTTAAAATCCTCAACACGCCGATATGCTTGGGCCGCTTCAAATGCCAAAAAAGAACTCCAGGGCGCACGCTCCGCAGCCTTTTTAATATAAGACAAAGAGTCTTTAAAATCATCAGACTTTTTAGCCAGAGAACTTCTCCTCCACAGCTCGAGAATATCTACAGGAAGATCGTCAATACGTCTTCTCGAGATGAATGTCCTTTTAATATCATGCGGATTCGACAAAAGCTTTAGCAAAGAGTTAGAGTTAGACTCTTCAATTTCTTTTTTTGTGCACATGTTTTTTTGCGCCGACACGGCTTTTAAACACAACTGCTTCGCTTCTTGTTTTCTATCCAAACATACAAGTATTTCCGCTTTACGTAGCAAGAAATCTGGATTGCTCTGACCTTGAAGGCACAGAACATCGATATCGGCCAGCGCATCTGCAGGTTTATACATACGCATGTACCAACGCTGTCGTTCCCAACGACCGGCTGTGCTCAAGCTTTGAGACGGGATAGCTTTCAGTTGCTTATAAGCCGCGCCTGGACTTTTTACAAGAACACGTTCATGCCGGGCAAAAGCCTGGGCTTCTATGGTTTGCATTTTCAATTCGTCAGCACTGCACCAGGCAGCCGCACCGCTCTTGGTTTGAACAAACAATGCTATCGTCACCAGCACAAAAATCTCATTGCGCAATTTTAGAGCCCGTAGTTGTGAGATCAGACTGTAAATTTTATGCCCTTTGAACGCGCCGGCTATTCGGCACCAGCACTAGACAAAATAATTTTTGCTATGTCATAAACTGCATCAGTATGATCGAGATTATATTTCACCGGCAACACTTTCGCGTACCGGTCTTCAAGGCGCTCGAGCCCTTCGACGATTGCCACGATATCAGACTGTTTTTTCAAAGGCTTAGCCAATCCAACTTCAATAAGCATTTCGGCTGTGCCACGCTCTTGCGGCATTGGCGCGGTGAGCATGTCGATGGCCATAGGCACACGACGGGCAACGGCCTCATATGTGGTGAGCCCACCAGCTTTTGTCACCAGCAGATCACAAGCATTCATAGCATCAGAAAGTGATGGCAGCTTTGGTATCACCAAGGTCTTAAATTTCATCGCACCAGCTCGCTGCTTGAACAAATTATATAAGTGGACGTTATTGCCGCAAAGAACAATCGTCTGAAACGGCTTACCAATGCCGGCCATGGCCCTATAAATTTTAAGCATATTGCCACCGCCGGCCCAGCCGGCACTGAGGCAAACGGTGATCAAATTGGGGTCAAGATTCAGCCCTTTGAAAAACTGTTCTCGGTTGCACACAGCCGGGCGCAAATACTCTGGATCTACCGGCATGCCAATTGTTTTGATGCGATCCGGTAAAATTTTCAAAGCAAGTAGACGCTGCGTCGCAAGTTGATTCGGTGAAATGATCAAACTCGCCTCGTGACAGGCCCACCCCGTCCACAAGCTGGCATTTGGATCGGTGACAACCACAATTAAATCGGGTGAACTGTCAGGCTTCCAGCTTTTGATCGCGCGAGCCAGATAATGGTTGGCCATCGGGTGAAGCGAAACAATGACGACGGGGTCTATTCTCTGCAGCAAGCGCTTTAAATAGCCTGACGCAAGCCAGTATCCAAGAGCAGAGTCGTTTGGCTTTAACCGCTCGATCAACCAGTAGTAATATTTCATCCAACTTTGTTTATTGGAGAGCAAAAAATTGTACAGAGCGACGAACAACCAATGTAAGCCATTGCTATCTCTGACAACATCGGTGATAACTACTTCATAGGTGTGCCCTGAACTATCGTGCTGCGTTAACTCATCTATTGCTTTTCGAATAGCATTGGCTGCGCTTCGATGTCCACCACCGGTGTCCGAAATGCAAAGTAAAATATTTCTGCTCAATCTGGCCTATTTAGCGAATATGGATCAACCTAGAGACTGATGTTGCCCTTCCTGTTTCGAACTATACTGGGTTTATACCTCGTCATGCTAGAAACCGGTCAAAGTGAATAATGGCTGAACGATGCTAGCATCAAGCTCAAGAACGCTTGCTAGTCTGCAAAAATCGATATTAATGTTGTGGACGCGTAAGAGCGTTGTGATTGCCATATTGGCAGTGATCGCCATCGCGACTCATGTGGTCCTCAAATACTGGTGTAAGACCGGTGCCAATCTGCATCAGATGCCGCTGATCATCGTTCTCGGTCTGGGCGGATTACCGATCCTCATCGATCTGTTGAAAAATCTCTGGAAGCGGCAGATGGGTGCAGACTTACTCGGTGGGCTCTCGATCATCACCTCGGTACTGCTTGGCGAGTATCTGGCCGGAACAATAATTGTCCTCATGTTGGCGAGCGGTGAAGCGCTTGAAAGCTTTGCCGTACAACGAGCTTCTTCGGCGCTGGCGGCTCTGGCTAAGCGGGTTCCGTCGGTGGCCCACTGCAAAACCCAAGAAGGCATCAGCGCTATTGCCCTGAAAGATATTGTGGTCGGTGACCTGCTCATTGTCTATCCCCATGAAATTTGCCCAGCTGATGGTGAAGTAGTGGAAGGTCACGGCACAATGGATGAGTCTTACTTGACAGGCGAACCTTTCCAGATTACAAAAACAAGCGGGTCGACGGTCATATCAGGAGCTTTGAACGGTGACAGTGCTTTGACTGTGCGCGTCACAAAACTGGTGGCAGATTCGCGGTACGCGAAGATCATGGAAGTTATGGCGGAATCTGAATCTAAACGGCCGCAACTCCAGAGGCTGGGAGATCAGATTGGTGCGGTCTTTGCCCCGGTGGCGCTGGTGGTGGCACTGATTGCCTGGCTGATCAGTGGAGATGCAACACGCTTTCTTGCAGTTCTGGTAGTAGCGACGCCCTGCCCAGTATTGATAGCAATTCCTGTGGCGATCATCGGTTCCATATCTTTATGCGCCAGTCGAGCAATAATTGTCAAAAGTCCGGTGGTACTCGAGCAAATTGGTAGCTGCCGCACTGCTATTTTTGACAAAACCGGGACGCTGACCCAAGGAGTTCCCCAGCTGACTGAACAAATTGCTGCCCCCGGTTTCGACCAGAGAGAAATACTGGCTCTGGTGGCGGGCCTCGAGCGTTACTCTAAACATCCACTGGCGCGGGCCATTCTTACTGCCGCCAAAAATGAAGGCATTGAATTAGCAGAAGCAAGCGAGGTACACGAGGCCGCTGGTCAAGGATTGCGTGGAACTGTGCAAGGCAAGCGTATACAAATCACAAGTCGAAATCAGCTGACAAAGTTACAGACACCGGGCTTTGAACAATTGCCACCAGCGATTGCCGGACTTGAATGTGTGATAACCATTGACAATCATTATGCTAGCGATTTTCTCTTTCGTGACGCCCCCAGAAAGGAAAGCAAAGCCTTCATTGATCACCTGGCACCGAAACACAATTTTGAGCGCATGATTATCGTCTCTGGCGATCGTGAATCAGAAGTGCGATATCTTGCCGCCCAGGTTGGTATCACTGAAATCTATGCCGAGCAAAAGCCTGAGGAAAAAGTCGCAATTGTACGCAAAGAGACTGCCGCAGCAAAAACTCTGTATGTCGGCGACGGTATCAACGACGCACCGGCAATGCTGGCGGCCACAGTAGGCATGGCTATCGGCGAGAGCAGCGACGTTACTACAGAAGCGGCCGGCGTAGTGATAATGGACAGTTCTCTTGAGAAAGTCGATGAATTTATCCACATAAGCCAGCGCATGCGCACAATTGCTCTTCAAAGTGCTCTTGGCGGCATGGCCTTGAGCGCAATAGGCATGGCATTTGCAGCCAGCGGCCACCTTAGCCCGATCAATGGCGCTATCACTCAAGAGATCATAGATGTTGTCTCAATAGTCAACGCACTGCGCGCTGCCTTTCCACCCCGGGTGCCTCATGATTTAGAACTCGCCTGAGAACGACGCAACACAACAACTATCAAAGTTTTACCTGATAGAGAGAGAAAAATTGAAAATCGAAACAACCACCGTAAAGCTCTATCACTGCCGACAAATTTTCAAGAAAATGCCGTCCTGCACTCTGGCGCTTCTGACAATTCTGGCGGCTATAACTGCTGACAATGGCGCACTGGCAGAAAAGCGCACTTACAGTGGCAAAATAAACTTGACGGCCCCCGCTATAAAGAGCCTGCACAGCGTAAACAAACAGTTACCCGGCCCGACAGTCGAAGTTCCAGATCTGGCCGAAAACATGAATCAATGTGCGGGAACCGTGCAACACTATCGTCTTCCGGCAAGCGGCTACCTGCCACCACCGCAGTCAGAGGCAAGCCAGCAGGGCAAAATTTTGTACGCTGAAAACAATTGCGCCAGCTGCCATCAGGCCGAAGGCAAAGGCGGCACTCTTGGCCCGCCTCTCGATGGCATCGGCGGTGCCAGAGGAGAACAATTCATCACCGCTCACATTCTCAATCCAGAAAAACAAATGCTTGAATTTCCGACCTTGTTTGGCGGTAGAAGCAACATAATGCCGCACCCGGGCCTTGAACTGAAAGAGGCAAAATTAATTTCAACCTATCTGCTCACACTAGCAGATCCCGACGAAGGCTTTATCGTCGTCACTCATCCGAAAATGTTTGCGTCTGCCCCAAAAAAGCAAAGCGCGCATAGCGACGCCACCACCATCAGTGCTGAATCGATCAAAAGAGGCCGCGAGCTTTATCTCAATCGCGGCTGTGCGGCCTGCCACACGGTTGATAGCGCTCCGAGCCGTTTTGGCCCTAGACTCGATGGAATAGCCACGCGTAGAACCAGGCTAGATATTGAAGAGGCCCTGCGAGGAGGAAACGACGAACCAGAGATGATCCGCACCCTGCATCTTTCACGGGCAGAACTACAAAATATTGTAGATTTTCTCTATAGCCTTCCTGATGGAAAACCGGCGCAAAAGAAAATAACACCCCGAAGCAAGAGTGTTACTCGAAGATAGGGAACAACCTGTTTACAGAGAACTGCCGCTATCCACGAGCATGGCTCGACAAGGAGTTGAGCCCCTATGAAAAGCAATTTTTACCTCACATCAAGCAGTCTGGCCATTTTCATGCTCGCTTGCTGCGCTGGCGAGCTATCGTCAGCCAGTGACGGTCTCTCAAATAAAGCGCACGCGACTTCGACCACATTCAAGGCAGAGCCACAAAGCGCAGAGAGCGAAACCGGCAAGAAACTGGCGGCCAGACAAAATTGTGCTACTTGTCATTCAGTTGAAGGAAAAGGCGGGAGCCTGGCACCACCATTTGATGGTATCGGAGCACGCCGAACCAGAGCTTTTATGGTGGCCAGACTTAGCTCAGAGCGTCAGGCGGTAGATGAATACAGAAAACTCAATCCTCAAGGTGAATTGTTTGCTCACGCTCGAGTTCCAGCTCAACAAGCGAATAGCCTAGTTAGCTATTTACTAACTATTGCCGAGCCGGCTGGCGGTTTTGAAATTGCAGGTCACCAGGTCGCAATCAAAAAAACACCCCCACCTGCTGCCGCAGCAACGGTAAGCGCAAATTCGCAGTCAATTCGTCAAGGCAAAGCTCTTTTTATTAAAAGAAATTGTCTATCATGCCACAGTGTAGGCGGCGGTGGAGGCCAATTTGCGCCAACGCTTGACGGCATTGGCAAACGCGCTGGGCGAGATTCCATTGTGGCGACTTTAACGGCTAACGAAACATACAAACTAACCGAAAGCGATAAAAATGGTGACAAGATTGTGATGAGCCCAGCCGCTTTTTCACCGTCGCAGATACAGAAAGTTGCTGACTTTTTGATGACGCTTCCAGAGACCAAGACTGAAAGCCTGTAGCTAACGCAATATGGCTTACCTATGACCTCAATAACCAGGCATGGTGCCAAAAATGTCGAGCAGTTTCTACTTCTTAAGATTTACGCCCGGGGGTAAATCTTAAGAACTTCAATGTGGCACTTTGGTACCCGCGGCGATTATGGCAAAATTTCCCCAGATAGAGTCACCCATAATGTCGGTTAACGTCTGAGCAACAACTTTCTTTTAGTATGGCCAAGTTGTCACCCCGTGGGTGCAACAACTTACCAACTCTCAAATTATCGAGATAAGCCATGTTGCCTCAATTTGACGTATTCGAACCTAAAGTCGTCCAGGCGGCATCTAGCGTCGCCCCAGACTTCTCCAGCCTTTTACCATCTCTTTCATCTCTCCGCTCCCAGGTGGCCAAGGCAGCCCAGCAACAAAGGCAAGCCGACCAGGCTTCGCTAAACAAGTGGCCAGGAGCTATGTCGCGAGCTGTGGACGTTTGGGGCGACCCACGTAACGGTCGGTCATTTAACGTGCAGGGCGACGGCAGCGCCAGTTATGAGTTTCGCACAGGTGAAACCCTCCGGGCAGTAGTGATCGACTTACTGAGCGAGTGCAAGAAAACAGACTCGTCCATCGCCACCGACTATCCCAGCATTCGTGCTGCTTCCAATCAGATTCTCTCGTTTAATGGTATCGCCGACGCTGATCTCATCAATGCGGGCGCCAAAATCGTGATTCCACAGAGCCTCGTGCCCAGTAGAAAGCTCTCAGCTTAAGTCGCAGTATTTTTTAGTTTATCCTGCACGCTCAAGGGCATAGAAAGGCATGGTCTTAAAAAACAATTCTGAAACAAACAAAGAGTCGTCAACCAAAAAAGGTACAGACGAAGCTGCTAAACAGCGCGAAATTGAAGAGGCCATTCGCCGCAAAGAGGCCGAAGAGAAAAGGCGTGAAGCTCTGCTGGCCGAGGCGCGAAAGGAAAAAGCGATAGAAGAAGAAAAAAGAGAGTCTGAAAAACGGCGTGAGCAACAAATAAAAGTTGAGCCAATCAGCATCAAAAACACCGACGGCAGCGTTGTGGTAAAAGATGATCACGGGCGTGTTGTTGAGACTAAAGATGCTAAGGGTGAAACGCGCAAATTTGGTTATGACGATAAAGGCGAACTCAATTCATTTAACGAAAATGGTAAAGAATGGAAGAGTAAAGACGGCCAGACCTGGCAGAGTGAAAACGAGAAACCGCGCACAATGCGAGCCGTGGTCAACAGCGAAGACGGCGCTTTCGCCAAAGTCGAAGTTAATACTCGGTCTGTTGCGCTAAGCGATGTAAAAACAAAAAAAGAAAATCCGCAAGAAGTAACTGGCTTTACCGATGAGAAAGGCAAGCACTGGTCAAGCAACGACGGGCAAGTATGGAAGGCCGAGGGCGAAAGCGAGCGCGCTTTAAAAGTAACAGTAGATGCCGGCACCAATAGGCTGAACATTTCTGAAGCCGAAACAACATTTGCTTTCGTCAACGGTAACACGCAAACTAAAACTGATAGCGGCAGCGAGCTACGCGACAAAAACAATGTAGTTCTTGAAAGCAATCAGAACACTGATACAAGTGACAATGTCGGCAAAACAGCAGACAGACCCACTCTCACTGTCGAGCAAAAACAAGAGCAGAGCAATCAAGCTGCTTCGATCATTCGCGATAACATAAGCGACATCAAAAAAGTCAGCGACGTTTTAGAACCCATGACTGAAGCTGAGCGCACTCAGCTCAAAGAGACATACAAGAACCTTTATAATGTCGATTTGCAAGATGAACTAAATTCTAATTTGTATAAATCAGATGCAGCACAATGCGAAGCACTGTTTAAAAGAAAAGATGGAGTACCCGACAACAGCGGCCACATTCACCAGGCACTGGCTAAACTAGCGGAGTTGGCGCCATCAGAATATGCGATTTATTCAGGTCAAGATCAACCGTTTACTGACGGCCAGGTGCGTGCCGAAAAGGAAGTGCGCGATTCTTTGAGCACCCTTACCGCAGCTCAAATTACCGAAGTTAAAACAAAATATCAAAATGATTACGGTCGCGATCTTGAATCTGATTTGATGAATGATGAGAATCTGTCAGTTCAAACCAAAGAAGCTCTCAAAATAATTCTCAAAGGTAGCGACGGCCGAACAGACGAAGATACTTTAAATTTGGCCGACTACGCACTGAAGCAGCGCCGTCCCGATATTTTTAACGATGTCTTTAGAGACGCCACGCCGGCCGCTCGCGAACAGTTCAAAGCCGCAGACGGCTACAAGCGCATTGAGGCGGCTTATACCGACGAGTATGGCGGCGTCAATACTGCCGATGCTCAAATATCCAAAGATTTTCTGGATAGAGGCAGCGCCAGCATTGCCACCATAGCCGCAGGCAATACCCACTGGTATCACACCAATCGCGAAGATATTAGCCGGTCGACCTTGAACGCCAGCGAACAAGACCGCAAAGATTTTGAGAAAGGTGAACAACTTAAACTCGCAAACGAAACGCCTAAAACGCCTGATGAAGAGCGCGCTTTGAACTACTACAATTCGGTTGATACAGCCTTGCACGGTGCCGGCGACAACCGCGAAGTGGCAATATGGGAAGCGCAATTGCGCAATCATGGCGGCTTTATTACCGAAGCTCTATCTTCTCGCTATGAAGGTTTTTGGTTTACCGGCATTGGCGCCAATACTGATAAAAACAAGCTGGTGGGCTCAGTTGAAAATATAAGTAAAACTGACTGGCAGTATCTAAAGAGTCACCCAGAAGAACTCAAAAATATCGAACGTGCCCTTGGCACTTTTGAAGACAATCATCGCGAAGAAGTGATGACTATGCTGGAAAATAAAGTCAAGGCCGACACATTTGAACAATCACAGACCATCGGCAACAGAGACATTGAAGAGCGCCTTAAAGATGCTCGCGATTGCAAGTCGCGCATAGATGCCATTGAAGGCATGTCGCAACAAGAGCGTCAAAATTATCTGAACAATGCAGGCGGCTTGAAAGAAAGACTCGATCAATACTTTGCCCCTGGCACCGAGCGCGAACGCTATGCCTTTAATAACATTGTGCACGAGGTGCCCGGCCAGACTGGTCCGATCACTAGAATTTTACTTGACGATTTAAAGACTGGCGTGAAACCGGCCATAGTAATAAATCACATTGAAGAAGCTTTCAAAGCCGATCCTACTTTGCGTGAGCGCATGGCCAATCCGCAAACAGAAGAAGATCAAAAACTGAGCCAGTGGTTTCACACATCTGTAGAACGTGCAGTCACCAATGCCGGCATGGGCGCTCAGTTTACGAAGAAAGATGGCATGCTTATCGAAGGCTCTGATAAGCACGTGAAAGAGTATGAAAACTTAGTCTTTAACGGCGGCCAAGTGCCTTTAGAGAAAAATCTTCTGCTCACCAGCGACAATGTAGAGCGTATCAATATCATCTTGCACGCTTCAGACGAAGATAAGACAAGGTTGCTCAACGCCAACCCAAACCAGGCGACTAAGCAGTTTCAAGATTCGGTGCTCGGCACAACCAGCGAGCGCGAAGTAGCTCTTTATGCTCTTTCTCAACGAGATGAGAAGGGCAACGGCACACTCACCGACGCTGATCGCTTTCGACTTTTTGCCCTGGGTGACAAAGTTGATCAAGACGAGCTGCGCGACAAGCTAGCCAAGATGACACCAGAGCAAAGACAGCAGCTGGCCGATGAATACTACACAAAATACCATCGATTAATTACCAGCGACGCTATAGAGAAAGTAAAAGAAGAGGATAAATGGCGCTTCCGCGAGTTACTCTCGCCCACAGATATCAGCGTACGCCAGATCGCGTTAGACTCACAAAGAGCACTAAACTCTCATACCAGCGACTTTGACCCGGTGCTGAAAAGATTCTGGGATTACAGTCGAGTCTCAGCCGACACCACACAGGACAATCTCAACAAATTTGTCACAGAACACGCAAAGGAACTCGATAAGCTAACACCTGAGCAGCGCAAACAATTTGACGATGCCATTAAAAATTTCAGCGAAGCCCAGAAAAATTATATAAACTCCAAAGGCGAATTTGCTGAAGCATTCGTTAATGCCACCATCACCGTGGCGGCCATCGGCGGTGCTCTCTTTACAGGTGGAACGAGCCTCACTTTGCTCACCGCCATTGGTGCCGGTGGCGCGGTTTACCGCGTTGGCATGATGAAGGCGATACAGGGCAGTGACTTCGACAAGTCTGCCAAAAACATATTCAAGCAAGGCTTTGAAGGTGGCAGCGCCGCCATGCTCGGCTTCATGGGCCCAGAATCATTCGGCCTCAAAGGTCTGATGGTGGGCGAAAAATTGGCCGGTCAAACCGCTCGAAAACTGGTCACTGATGTCGACACTATCAAACTATTCAAGGAAGGCTCAGAAGAAATATTGACCAGCACTCTGGCTAAATTCAGCCGTGAGAGCGCGATAGTCGGCGAAAAAGAAATTACTGCGCTGGCCGAGAAGATTGCCGCCGGTGGAGTAGACAAGTCAGTTGTTGAGCAAGCCATTCGCAATCAACTGAAAACCGACGTCACCACAGGCATTCGTAACAAGCTTGTCAACGAAGCAGAAAGCTACGCTAAAAATATGGCCGCCGCGCAATTCGGAGGTGGTGGCAAAGAAATCTTAGCCACAGCAGTCGGTCTAGAAGATCCCAAAACACTGCTAGACAGACTAGCCAATACAACAGTCTCCACCGCGGGTGGCGTAAGCGTCTTCCACTTTGCCTTCAGAGGGGCAGCCAGCGGATTCAAGACCATGAACGCTATTGTCGGTCGTGATCCGGAAGGTATTTTTATCGGCAAAGGAACTATAGTCGAAGATGCCAACGGAAAACGATTCCAGGTAACAGAAGAACGCTATCGTCCCAAAGATGGTGAACGCATCGCCGAACAAGTCAAAGAAAGCGAAATGTATCCCCTGGAGCTGAGCCATATTTCGGACAATCCGACCTCCAGCGGGGCTATCGATTCTTTCACAGTAGAAGGGCAACGACTGGAAAGAGGAAAGACGTATACAGTCGGGCGCAGCGCAACCAGTGATATTTTACTTGCCGACGTACAGGCAAGCCGAAATCACTTACAAATTAGAGTTGACGAGTCAGGCAATCGGTATCTAACCGACCTTAATTCCAGCAATGGCACCACTGTTAATGGCAAGAAGATTGCTCCTTACAAAGAAATGTTGCTGCACCCAACCGACTCGGTCACAGTGGGTGAGCACCAACTTAAAATGGCAGGCGGTGTGCAACCACAACTGTTGCAGGTTGGCGCCACAAAAATGCATCTGCAGCCCGGTCAAGAAATTCAAGTGGGCCGCGGAATAGATGGCGTCAGCGACGTGAACGTGAGCGCTAACCACGCAAAAGTCGGACGTGACGAGAAAGGCTATTATCTCATTGACGAATCGACCAACGGAACCTTCGTCAACCGTGACGGTCAATCGATTAAATTGCCGAAAGGTGAGCGCTTCTATGTTCGAGAGGGCGAAGAGTTCGGCTTAGGAAAGTCACTGGAAAGCGGTGGCGAGCGCCTCACATTTGCATTAGATAAGGTTCTGGATGTTCCACTTCCGCCGATGCACAATGATTTTTCACCATCGGCACTCAAACAATCTAATGATTATGGTCAACGTCATCAATTAGAAGATCAAATCGAAGACGGCTGGAGCACCGCCGGCGGTGATGCACGATTTTCTAAAGACGGCAGCTTCACGACCAGAAGCAAACGGCCGGCCATGGTTATTGATCGAGCGAACGATCCATACTTGCGCGCGGCCCTGGACGAAGCCAAGACACTGTTTGGTCATCTACCGCCCAGAGAGCGCGTAGAAGCACTGACTAAATGGGCAAAGCAAAAGCTCACACCAGCTGATATGAATGAAGAATCTCTCGACAACTGGTACAACAGTTTTAGCAACGAGCGTGACGGAGAAAGAATATTCTTTGGCGAGTTTCTCAAAGAGGGAAAAGGAGTCTGCAGTCAGCAGGCAATATTACTGAAGCTTGCAGCGGATCAGTTTCCGGACCTCTCTTCTACCCTTGTGCGGGGCAACTATTTCGTTCCAGGTAAACCCGATGGTGGCGGCCTGAACCATGTATGGACCGAATTCACTTTTGCAGATAGCAAACCTCTGGTTTATGATCCACGCGGAAAAATATTTGGCGAAAACTACAAAGAAGGCAGAGCGTACCTGCATACCCCCGGCAGAGACTTCGCCCCGGGAATCAATAAACCCGTCAAGCTGTCTATCGGTGACAAAATTAGCTATGATGACACACCAAGCTGGAAAGTACGCTCAATAGTGGGCGACCAGGCGATAATCAGCCACGACGGTACGAAATTTGTGTCCAAAGAAGATGTAGCAATATTGAATAGAGGGAAAGGATTTAAAGTCGGAGTAACCTATCACCTTGCCCGCTCGAATGGCACAATTGACGATGGCTGGACGCTAATGGGAGTGAGCAAATCAGGTAAGTTGGAATTCTTTAAAAAGGATGCAGACATTCGCACTGTTCCACTTAGCGATTTAGGTCGTTAGTTCTCAACCAGCAGCAGAGGCCAAAAGCATATGAATAGTCATCAGAAACAAATTTCTAAAGGCGCTGAATCTTCAAGCTGGGTAGGTCTACAGGTCGAAGATTGCGCTATTCAGTCTGCACTGGGAGAAGGAGCATTTTCGTGGGTTTATTTAGGAAGCACTGAAGACGGTAGCAAGGCTGTGTTCAAAGTGGCTAAACCTGCTGGAAGCGTTGGCAAGTTTTCCTCAGACATCACTCAATATTTTCCCACTCGAGCCTTAGTGCAAATGACTGGGTCATATGGAGACGCTCGAATAGATGCATCAGATCTCTTGATCAAGCAAGCAGAGCGGCTCAAATCTTCACCGCATAAAAATCTGCTTCAGCTAGAAAACGTGATCAATAAAGGGGCACTCTGTTACTACCGTTGCGAATATTTAGAGGGCAAGACGCTTCGTCATTTAATACAAGCAGGCGAGGCAACACCGGCCACCTTACTAAATTTAGCTCGTGCCATGGAAGACATTGCCAGGGAAAGCAACTTTGGTGCCCACGGTGATCTTAAGCCTGACAATATTATGGTCAATCAAGATGGTATCAAACTAATTGATCCTGGCTATTTTGGTGAAGTGTTAGATCTCGATGGTGGCAGAGGTAACGCCCTGGTCACCACTCCGGCATACTATCCGAATCTCATTGCCGATGATATTTTTGCCTTTGGCGTCATAGCCTGGGAAATATATGTGGGTCAACATCCACTCACTGACGACTTCTCTACGGCGCAACGCGCTGCCGATGACATGATTGCCCCTGAGCTTTTAACAATGGTGCGGGCTAAAGAATTTACCGGCAATTACTTTGTCAGTAAACTTTTGCAGCTACGGAACCCAAGTGAAATCAACTCCAAAATTTCGCCCACGCTGGGACATCTTTTATTGAAATTGCTGCGTTTAAAAATCAACGAAAAAAATCGACTTGCTCTTGATGACGGATTTGAGAGCTTTGCCGGTGTCGTGCTAGCCCTGTCGACTATCGAAAGCGGATTTTACTGATACACAATACCGTTGGCCGAAAATAAACCACTACATGGCTTGTCCAACTCTGTCACAGGATCGTGCTATGGCTGCTGAAATAGTGAAGAAGGCAGAAGCTGACGACAAGTGCAAGCAAATAATGGATCATGCCACTCACAGTAAGCACGTTAACTATTTAAGAACTGGCCAGCGATACGAAATAATCGACCAACTGCTTTCGGGCATCGACTATTTTCAAAAAACCATGATACTGCGTGAAAGTCGTACCCGCTCCGTTAATTTCATTGACTAAAGAACCAATAAAATCGATGGAGCCAACAGAAATGAGGGCTCTCTGGCAGAGTCTGTCTGCGGTGTTTTTATCGTTTTCGAAATCGCTACCAAAGCTTGCATCATAGGCGGCAACTTTAAAATCAGCAGCGTCATGGCTCCAGGGCGTGTGTCTCCCGTGAGTAATTCGAGCGGCTGCAAATTGGCCATCTGCATACCAAAATCTTTTCTCAGGACCAATCACGTATTTTTGAAAGCAATAGTCAGTCAACTTTTCGCTTGACGTTTTCAAAATCTCGCCGAATTTTTCGATTGCTTCTGTAGAAATGAGCTTTTGGATGCCAAAACCACTTCCACCCCAACTCGGTTTGGCGACGAGGATTCCGTGAAGCAAAAACAACTGATGCACTTCTAGTATGGTCTTTGCTAAAAAAGTTGGCACCGTATTGAACTGGCTATCACTGATTTCAGCCAACCATGATTTAAGACAATTTTTCTCAGCCTGAGGAACGTTCACAACAGCCGATATCCGACCCGAACGGATACTCTCTTCGTGCAATTCGATTTGCGAATCTAAAAAATCGAGTCGTCTGCTAAAACCGAAATCAGTGCAATCGAGCCAGTACCCATCGCTATATACTATCCATAGATCACCTGCCGGCTTCAAAGTGCCTGATTTCTCAAAATGACCGCCCGCCACTCGCCGATAACCGACCACAGTTTTCTTGACAAAATTATATGAATCCACCGGAATGACACGCAGGTCGCAAATTTTGTCTAAAGCACTAACAACCGATCTAATGGTAGAAAGTCTTTTACCCTTAATCAGATCAGGATTTACAGTAATGAAAACCTTTTTTCTATGGCCGTTCATTTCAATTTCAGTGTGGTTGCTTTCACTGCCTCGAAATCAAAAGTGAGCATGGCCTTGCACTGCTCAAATTTGGCTTCTAATTCTTCTTCAGATTGCGCTCCCAAATCAATCAGGCCGTAGCGGTAACTGCTTGCATCTTGCACTTGCTCAGATAATTTGTGGCCGGCGTGGGCATAAATTTGTATCCGAGTTGTGGGAAATTTTGCTATTACCGCTGCAAGCTCAGCATCGGTGGGAGTGGCAACGACATACTGATCTTCGAAAGTGCGCAGAACACAGCTAGCGGCAACATTGTAATCGCCGGCACCAGATGTGATAGCAGGTTCATTTCCGACAGCTACTTCGAGAAGTGTCTGATACGTGTTGAAGCCATCTACTTTTTCAAAAAGATTGGGAAATTGAGAAGCAATTTTTGGATTAATCTCAATGATATCTATGCGGTCAATCGCAGAGTTATAGAAGAGTTCCATGTTAAACAAAGCGTTATCATAATTTATGCCCTGCATAAATTTGGTGGCGATGGCAATCATTCGGTCTAAGACACCCTGCGGTAGTGCGCTTGGGTATTGCCAGCGTTTAAACGACATTGTGCCCGGAAACATGATTGCGTCAACCACACCCATCACGTGCGTTTGCTTGTCAAAAACATAGCCTTCCAGTGACACTTGAGTGCCGCTTAGCAGACCCTCTTGCAAAAGACATGTGGCATCCTGAGTCATCGAAGTGTAAGCTCTCACCATGGCGTTGAATGGTTCAATAAATTGAATCGGAAGAAGCGCCGACTTTAAAAGTGTATCAAGCTGTTTTTGATTTTCAACAATGTAAGCATTTTTGGACATGCACGATTTGACAGGTTTCAAAAAGCAAGGAAATTTCAGCTCGCTACTTTGTGTATCTGGTTCTTCGGGATCGATCAAATTAAATTCTGGGCAGGCCTCCGGCACATATTCGCTTTGAAAAACCCGTGAATAATATTTATGCTCGCAAATCATCACTGCCTGTGGTGGCGCACCCGGTAAGCCCAGGCGCTCGGCAATAACACTGGCGGCCGACATTCCAGGGTATCCAACGGCGGAGGTCACGCCAGCCAGACCGGCATCTTGATATTTGGCTATGGTGGCTTCAATCAGTGCGACAATATCTAAAACAGGCCGGCTCAAATCAGGATTTTCACCAAGAAAATCATCAAAATAGTCATTGTCAAAATCATCGAAAATAATTTCACAATCGATTTTCTCTGCGATGGTCGGCAGTTGGCTTCGTTCGCGAGAAGTAGGGCTAAGCACCAAAACTTTTTTCATCTTACTTTCTTCCGTCTGACAAAATTATCAAAATATGTGGCCACCCTGCGCCCAAAAGTTTCACCTTTGCCTGAATAATTTGCATACATAGAAGGATTGAGCAATTCAGCTTCTAAGAGCATAGGAGCGCCCTGACAAGAGAGAATATCGACCCGGCTGAAATGTGCAGGATAACCCAGTTCAACGAAAGCGTATAAGACTGATTGAGCAAAATCAATCTCTACCGAAGAGGGATCATAAACATCTACGGAACCGCCAAGCGATTCGTTGCAACGAAATTCGTTACTGTCTGCAGCGCGCGATGGTTTTTTAATTACAGCATGCTGAAATTCGTCTCCAAGAAACACAAGGCTTCTCTCTCCCTCCCAGATTTCAGGCCTAAACTGCTGAGCAAAAAAGTTGTGCTCCTGGCCATTAATGCGCGTCAAATCATCAAGACAATTTGCCAAAAAGATGTCGCATCCCCGCTCTCCGCAGAAGGGCTTAATCACAAACCTCTCTCCCGCGGCGAGGCCATCTTTAATTTCATCAGTCTGAAACGAAGGAATGATGCGGATGCCTTTTTCTTCTAGTTGCCATAAGTAGCCTTTATTCAGGTTGTGCCTGATTGTCCTTAGCTCGTTCAATACTAAATTATTCTCAAAACATTTAAGCATAGATTCAAAACGCGAAAGATTTTGATAGAAGCCTTCCATCTTATAGACGAAGCTCAAGTCAAACTCAGATATCTCAACAGGCGGGCAATAACAAGAGTCGTTGAAAAAATACATTCGACTAAAGCTGCTAGTGCCACTTGAAATTATTTGCAAGTCACGCCAGTTAGCAAAATAGACACCGTAACCAAGATCGCTCAACGATTTAGCGAAGTGCAGTGAATCGTGTTCGTCGACAGAATATTTAAGAGCAAAAGAATCAGGCGTTGATGCCGATTCGTCCTCTGCCATCGTGATGAGAATTTTACTCATAGGACAAAATTAAGAGGCACCGCATGTGACTTGCGGTATCAAATCGAGCGCGTAGCCGCTAGCGCGCTCGACAGCGAGCGCAGCTAAAATCGCCAGCGGATCGATAAGCGGAGCGTCAAAATCGCCAGCCTTTAAAACTAAAGATACCTCAGTGCAGCCGGCAATGATTGCCTGGGCGCCCATATCAATAAGATGCTCGGCGCTGGCTATAAGAACTTCGCGAGGTTTGTCAGTAAATCCAGCTTTTATGCCGCTCTCGCTAAAAATGGCATTCATGACTTGCTCTTGCACTAGACTGGATGGAACCAACGTTTTATAGCCATTGCGCTGAAGCAGATCGCCGTACAACTGACACTCTAAAGTTGGCGTTGAAGCAATCACACCGATGGTTTCTAACTGAGGATAATTGCTGTGAATAAATTGCACTGTGCTCTGCAGCATATCTACAATTTGTATTGACACGGCAGCTTGCAAGGCGTCGATAAAAAAGTGTGCAGTATTGCATGGCATTAACAAAAAGTCGGCGCCGGCCGCTTCGAGAATTGTTGCAGTCCGAATTAACTCAGGCAAAGGCGAAGTTCCGTCTTCTAAAATCGCAGCAACACGGTTAGGAATAGCAGAATTGTTGAAAGATAATACGGGAATGTGGTCCTGATCGCACGTGGCGGGGGTCATGCCGCTGATCATTTCGCACAATCTATTAGTAGCTTGCGGCCCCATGCCGCCAATGATGCCAATTGTCATTTTTGTCGGCACGGCCAAAACTCTTGCCAGAAATAGTCTATCTACAGATATAGCTCAAGATATATCAATTTACGCATTAAGTGTGACTTACTTTTGCGGAACTGCAGAGCTTCAGATTCAAGCTTCCACCTGGTGAGCAATCGCGAGAAAGTCGCCAAGGTTGTTTTTTGCATTCCTATATAAGAGGTATCCTACCTATAATCTTTGTCGTGGAGCAATTGAATGTCTTTGTCGCATGGGAAAAGTCTACACCATTACGAAGGACGGAAAGGCTGAGCTGGAGCGCTGGTTAAAAGAAGCAATCGAACCACCGATGTATCGCGATCCACTACTGGTTCAGCGATTTTTGTTCACGCAAATGGAATTCTAGAAGTGCTGGAGAACGCTAAAGTCGAGCATGGGCGGATTCTGGCAGAGTTAAAATCGATCAAAATAGCCACCATAGCTAAATGCACGTCAAGGGAAGTGTTGGGTGCCAGACTTACCCTGGAGTGGGGCTTGAAGACCAAACTGGCTTACATAGATTGGCTAGACGAAGGCTGACAAAGCAGAGTCATTGCTCAAAGAAATGATGCAACGTCCCGGATTAGTTCACGCAGAAAGTACGAGTAAAACCATTCTTCAGGCAGAGGCGGGCTCAACTTTTAAACAGGCAATCGAATCACCACTTTTTGAACAAATTACTCCACTGTCGTAGAGACAGCGATTTTTAAAATCATATGGTGATGCGCCTTTCAAACAGGGGAAAGAACCTGAGGCAAATGCTGTTTACGCCAAACTTGCAAAAAGCGGAAGTCATTGAGTTACTAACACGCCGCGCCTGGTACTTGTATAAATTCCTAATCGGAAAGACGCTTGCTGTACCTGAGCCTGATGTGGAGCTAATTCGCAAAGTGCTAAAATCGAACCTGGCAAAACAGATGAAACAACAACTGCGAAGTCAGTTCAGTTAATTCGGCATTGCGTAAAGTGAGTCGTTGTCGCTATTTACAATTATGCAATTCAATTCCATGCTGCTTAAACTCTTTCAAAAATTCGGGTTCAATTGCTCGGCCCAAGTCGATGGATAAATTTGCTTTTTCAGCAGCAGCAGGCCAGTTATCATTTTCAGAGTAGTAACTGGCGTATAAAACATAAGCTTCGGCGTACTTTGGATCGACAGCGATAGCGAATGCTGCAAACATAAGCAACACCGAAATAAGCCTTACCATTAGCTCTATCCATGCGGATAGCCATCATAAACCGCTTGAGTGCAGTTTCAAAATCTTTGTTGTTGAAATATTTCCATCCCAATTCCAACGCCTCTGCCGAGTTCTTTTTCATATCTGGTGTTGATAGCGGATCTTCACCAGGCTTGTAATCATCTGGCAAATACATTTCGATCAATTGTCGCAGTGGTGAATTGCTGGACACTTTTATTCCTTCAGCCCTGGCTGAGGAAGAAGAGAAGCAAAATATTACAACAAGTGCGCCGGCGAAAGTGGCTGTCCAGAATTTTGAAAATTGCATCGCGATTGAATGCTACCTTTTGTATGGATATTTGGTTAATGACCGTCTTGGGCTTGGTACAATAGAGCTGTCTGTCCTAAAGCTCTATGATCGAGGGTCTATCCGTATGCGTATCAAGATGTTTCCCCTGCTTGCCCTGGCTTTGGCTAGTGCTGGAACCTTTGTAATTGCAAATGATGCCCTGGCGAAGTACGAAGAACCGTCCTATTCCACTTCAGAAAAAGATGGTAATTTCGAAATCAGAGATTATCCGAGCGTAATCGCGGCAGAGGTCGAAGTGTCAGGCAGCGGCGAGTCAGCAGCCAACAATGCTTTTAAGATTATTGCCGGCTATATTTTTGGAAAAAATGTTTCAAAAACGAAAGTTGCGATGACGGTGCCAGTTACTGAAAAAATATCCTCTGAAAAAATTGCTATGACAATTCCTGTCGTTACCGACAAGAAACAGCAGAACATGATCATGCGGTTTTACATGCCATCGAAATACACATTAGAAACTCTGCCGGAGCCGAACGACAAGCGAATCAAGTTGATCAAACTTCCGTCAGCCCGTTATGCGGTAATCAGATTTTCAGGCTTTGGTAGTGAGAAAAGTTGCGTTCACCACGAAAAGTTGCTCAATGACTTTGTAAAAAATAAGAATCTCGTAGCAAGCGAAGCGACGGTTCGGGCATTCTACAATCCGCCATGGACTCTGCCTTTCATGCGACGCAATGAGATTTGGCAAAAGTTGCCTAGTCAATCGCTAGATGAGCAGACAAAAAAAGACTGAAGAACGACATATTCGCAGAAATAATAACTGGAACTAATCTCTCACTGCCGCAGTCGAGGGCAGCACTAAGAGGTTCCGAAAATGCTTTACACACTAATTTCACTGCTGGTTTTGTTCTGGATAGTCGGTCTGGTATCGAACATCGGCGGTTCCTTCATCCACACTTTGCTGGTACTAGCGGTCGCTATCTTCATCTTCAATATGGTTACAGGCCGTCGTACTTCATAAAAGACAGTAGCTGCCGAGCTTCTCCATAATTTTATCGAGTTTTCGACTTTTTCTCAGGCATTTTGACAAATGGCCATTTAGAAGTGCCAAATTCAGGCAACTCTTTGTAGTCGATGCCAAAGAAAGAAGTGCGCAACATGGTGCCCTTTGAAATAGCACGCCGACTGGTTTTGCCGACGACCATCGCCGGATTCCAAACACAGTCTTGCGGACACAAATGATCTGCGACTTTCCGTAGCTCAACGTCACTGTTTTGAAAAATCTGATCTTTTTTGATGTCGTTAAAGGCAAAGACGAGCACCATACTACCTTCTGCAGCCGCCAACTTATGCGTTGGCGGCTGCCGGTGATTGATCGCCTTTTTTAGAAAACTGTAGGCGATAAATACTGTAGAAAGCAAACCAATGATAGCGATTGCCTGAATGAGCCGATCTTTTACCAACGCGTATACTCTTTCACAAAAATCCAGCTGACTCGCTACTAACGTTCCCACGTTAAACTCAAGTTGAGCAATCTAAGCATAACAAAATTACCACGCTCGGTTATTTGAACTCTCTTCGAGCCGCACCGGCACATGGTTAGCTGTTCTTATGAAATAAACGGCAATCGTTAATAACAAATGAAGGTCGACAGCGGTTGTCAAGCGAGACTGTAGAATCGCTGCATGGTGTGGAGGATTACTGAATATATAGGCGCTTTAGCAGGCATTATCCACCTCTTTGCTGTCCTGTTCACCCTGAAAGCTGAAAACGACATCATCAGCTTTATGCTGGTCCAGAAAGTTTCGACCATTTCCAGCATCCGCTGATAGTGCCTAGAGTCGAGGCTGCCGTTCAACATCCGGCCGTTCAACATCCGGCAGCGCGACCCAGCGCAAATCACCATGCAAAAATTTCAACGCCTAAAAAAATTCACGCTCATACGCTGCGACATCAATAGATGCAAGAAGAGCGGAAGCCATCGCGCGTGGCACCCTTGGCCCATCAAAGTTATGGGGGATGTTAAAATTATACCCATGGTAAATCCGATTGGTACTGATTTCGCTCCTGGTGATATCGTCGGTAATACCTACGAGGTTATCGATTACCTTGGCCGTGGTGCCATGGGCTTCGTTTACCACGTGCGCCACCTCGGCCTGCCCAAAGAGTATGCTCTCAAGGCACTAAGCACTAATCAGATCACTGAAACTGCTTGG
>JADYXQ010000197.1 GCA_021772135.1 Candidatus Obscuribacter sp. | reverse complement strand
TAAGAAGTTTGTCCAGCTAAACCCACGTTGAGCGGGCCGTTGCCGGGAATTACAGAACTGGGCAGAAAAGCAGGGCATCTAACGATGTCCGCTCTAAAGCCTTGGTCAAAGCGCCTGGTTGAACATCCGTAAAGATTGGTCAGACAGGTGCACGACGAAAGTACATACGTACAGAGTTCGATCGTTGCTAACGGAAGAACATAAGTACGGACTTAGGTTGGAAGAACTCGCTTGCCGGCAAACTCACAATCGCTGTTCAAAACCGAAGTTTCAATATGGATTGAGATTTCTCGAAAACCCACGGCATCGTCATTCATATGATGCGCGTCCAGATAAAAATCGGGAGTTTCCAGGTCTGTGTCGCTCTATCGCCTTGCGGGATGGGGTGCCTGGATTGGTGGGAGTTCGGGAGTGGGGTTTGCTGAAGTAAGTGGAGAGTCCTTGGGTTAATTTGGAATGACGATGAATATATTGAACGTATCAGTATCTAGGCGGCGCCTCAAAACATGTGTTGACCTTCATATTGCGGTTGTGGGGAGACTCTAAAGAAAAGGCTAATCGCTCTTGTTAACGGTGGTAGATACAGCTGTTGCCAAGGTGGCTAGGATCTCCACAGGTGGACCGTAGTAGTACTTTTCAAGGGGTAGGGGCGGGCCGCTATTACTGGAATATTTTTGGGGTAGCTCCGCGTAACGCTTTTGAGGCTGAAAACTTCCTTCTGACAAGGATTCACGGGATTGTGTTTCGTTAATGAGCAGGCGAAATAACTAGCGCGGTTAAGTCAGCGGATTGTCAAGCATTGCCTCTTGCGGCTGCGTTGCCCGATCTTTAGCGCTTGACATTATCGCCCGTTAAGGATCTCTTTAGAGTTGCTCGCAAGAGATCCTTAAACCGTTTGCAGGCCTACTTAAGGTGCATTTTCACCTATCGTGATCGGGCTATAAGAAAAGCTTTTTTGCAGCGCTCTCGCAATCGGTGCTAGGTTTGTCCGTCTGATAGGACGTAAAAATGCCATGAAAGCCTGGACGCCACTTCTTTGCCTGTGGGCAAAGGTTTGCCGCGAAGGTTCTTCCGATATCGGAAGAAAATCTGGACCAATTAAACCCGATCTACAGCCTTGTAGCGCAAATAACTTTCAACGAACTCGTCGAGGTCGCCATTCAAGACATTTTCCACTTGAGGAGTTTCGCATTTGGTGCGGTGGTCTTTGACCATGCGATCGTCGAGCACGTAAGAACGAATGGCGTTGCCGAAAGTGGCGGAGACATTTACACCTTTAACTCGGGCCAGTTCTTCTTCTCGTTCTGCCTGCTTGATGGCCAGTAGCTTTGAGCGCAACAGTTCCATGGCCAGCGCTTTATTTTGCAGCTGACTTCTCTCCTGTTGGCATTTAACGGCTATTCCGGTGGCCTTGTGAACAATTCGCACGGCTGACTCAACTTTGTTGACGTTCTGACCGCCGGCACCACCGGAACGCATGGTGCCCACTTCGATGTCTTCATCGCGAATTTCGATGACCGAATCGATGTCGTTCATCAGAGGTGAAACTTCTACCGCGGCAAAAGATGTTTGCCTGGAATCGTTGCCAGATTTAAAAGGCGACTTGCGCACGAGGCGGTGCACACCCTTCTCGCAGCTGAAATAGCCATAGGCATAAGGACCGTCAGCGCGGAAAGTAACGCTTTTCAGTCCGGCTTCTTCACCGGCGGATTGATCTAAAAGTTCAGCTTTAAAGCCTTTTTTCTCACACCAGCGCAAATACATGCGCAGCATCATTTCAGCCCAATCCTGGGCGTCGGTGCCGCCTGCTCCGGCGTTGATGGTGACGATAGCGGAGCTATCATCATATTCACCACCAAGTAAACGGGTCAGTTCGAAGCTCGTCAGTTCGCCTTCGAGTTTTTTCAGTAAAGAATCGATTTCGGCTGCTACCGATTCATCGTCTTCTTCCTGTCCAATCTGTAACAGCACTTGTAAGTCGGAAAGCTGCCTCTGCCAGTTTTCTTGCTGTTCGATTTGAAGCTTGAGGCGGCTCATCCGTTGAGTAACTTTCTGGGAGGCTTTCTGGTCATTCCAGAAATCAGCCTGCAGTGTTTCCTCTTCTAATGAACTCAATTCCTTTTGTAAATCGTCTAAGTCAAAGATACTCGCCGACTTTCGTCAGGCGCTCTGCAGCTGTCTCGATTTCACGTTTTAGTTCGGCTAAGTTCATTTTTTGTTTCTGGATATATAGAGGGATAAATTTGGGCAAAATATAAGCTAGGGGGTTTTCGCTAGAAGAGATTATAGACCGGTGGCAAGCGTTTTCCATTTTTGCATTTGAGTCTGTGAAGCTATGACAATATGACCGTATCGGTATGGCTCGATCCGCTCGCAGATGGCGAGCAGGTGCAACACCCGCCCATCAAAGCTGATCTTGCCATAATCGGTGGTGGCGTAGTTGGAGCTGCATGCGCTTATCTGGCGGCCGCGCGTAACTTAAAAGTGGTTGTGCTCGATGCCGGTCAGGTGGCCACTGGAGCCTCTGGTCGCAATGGCGGATTTGTCTTGCGCGGCATTCAGTCTTATTATCAATCTTGCGTTAAGCAATACGGGCGTGACCTGGCTCGTTATATTTATACGCTGGGCGAACGCAACCAGCAGCTACTCAAAGAAGCTCTCGGCGACCAACTTGCGGCTATCGATTACGACCCCTGCGGGTCGTATTTGCTGGCATCGTCCTTAGAAGAACTGGAAGAACAGGCGCTTTCATGCACGCTTATGCGCGAAGATGGCTTCGCCGTCGATTTGCTTAGCAGTGACCCGCTTGACCGGGGCTACTATGGAGCGCTGCATAATGCCGGCGATTTCGGTGTCAACCCGGTTAAATTAGTGCGGGCGCTTTTGCAAAAAAGTGGCGCTCAGGTGTTGGAAGAGCAAAGCGTCAGGCAAATAGAACATAGCAATCAAGCCATTTTGATTACGGCCAGAAGCGAAAAAGTAATCTGCGACACGGCCATAATTGCCACCAATGCTTATTCGCCTGCCCTTGATTCTTATTTCCTCGGTCGGTTGCAACCGGCTCGTGGTCAGATGTTCGCTACGACTCCGCTCAAGAAAAAAATATTGAACGCTTTGTGCTATGCCAATTATGGTTGGGAATATTTCAGGCAATTGCCTGATCGCAGGCTGGTTTTAGGCGGCTGCAGGCAGCCGTTTCTAGAAGAAGAATCTGGCGCGGCCGACTTGATCACAAAACCTGTGCAAATGGCTCTAGAACACTATTTGAAAGATCATTTCTCTGAACTGGCCGGCCTGGCTATTGAATATCGCTGGTCGGGCACCATGGCCTTTACCGAAGACGGATTGCCACTTGTGGGTGAGCTGCCGCATTTGCCTGGAGTGCATTTCGCAGTGGGATGCAATGGCCACGGCCTCGGTTACAGCATGGGGCTGGCCGAAAGGGTGTTGGCTTCTTCGCTGGACGGCAATCAGGTGGGTTATTTCGACGCCGACCGCGGTGCGATCTATACTGCCGGCAGAGCGGTCAATGATATCAGTAGCGGCCATAAATTTGGCAGCGAAAAAACTGCCGCACTGGCTCGCAGCCCACAACGAGCGCGCATGACCGGTGAGTTTGAAATTGGACCTTAGCGCCGACCGGCTATTAAACGAAAGAACATCGGAACCAGTAATAAAGTAAATATGGTAGATAGCGAAAGACCGCCGATGACGGTGATTGCCAGGGGTCTGTGCAGTTCTGATCCGGCTCCGTGGCCCAACCATAGCGGGAGCAAAGCTAGCAAAGTACAAAGAGTAGTCATCAAAATCGGTCGCAAACGCACCATGCCAGATTCTACCAGGGCATCGTCCAAAGACAATCCCTGAGCCTGTAGTCGATTTGTGTACTCAAGAAGAATAATGCCGTTTTTGACCACCAGTCCGACCAGCAAAATCAAACCCATGAATGACGAGACATTGAGTGGCGTGTTTGTGCCAATTAAGGCAAATTCAACACCTAACAGCCCTAGTGGTAAGACAAGCAGAATTGCCATGGGCTGACGGAACGATCGAAACTGCATTACCATCATCAGATAAACCAGCGCTGTAGCTAAAAGGAGTACCAACAATAATTGCTGAAAACTTTCTTGCTGGCTCAAATAAATGCCGCCAATCGATACTGAGACACCGGCCGGCAGCTCAGCATTGATTGGCTTCAATGCTGAGCTGACTTCTTCGATGGTTGAGCCGAGATCGCGTCCTTCTACGCTCGCTTCGATTGAGACATAGCGCTGCTGGTGCTCTCGTAGAATTTCGACTTCAGAATTAACTTGGGCAACTGTGGCAATGGCATCAAGAGGCAATATAGCGCCGTTCTTACCCGCAATGCGCAGGTGAGATATTTGTGAAGAGTCAAGTCGCACTCTATCGGGAAATTTCACTCGCACATCGACGAACTTGTCACCTTGCCTCATTTGTGTAGCAACTTGCCCCAAAAGCGCATTTTTGACCTGGTCTGTTACATCTAAAGGAGTAAGAAGCAGGTGACCGGCTCGTAAGGGATCCACTTTTATATCAAACTGAGGAGCGCTATCCTGGCTGGTCAAAGCCAGGTCAACCAGGCCATGCACTGTTTCCAATCTTGCTTTTATTTTTTCGGCAATCGTGCGAATTGCCACACGGTCTTCGCCGAATACGCGCACTTCAACCGGATTTCCAGCACCTGCCAGATCGTTTAGTTGATCGGCGAGGATGGGATGAAATTCAGTTTCCACTTGCGGTATTTGTTGGGCTATTTTATCTCTCTGTTCATCCATCACCGCTGAAGTCGATCTCTTGCGCTCACCGTGCGGGCGCAGAATAACCAGTATGTCTCCGGTATTGGGCTGTGTGGCGAAGAGTCCAAGTTCGGCACCGGTGCGGCGTGTCCACGCCATAACTTCTGGACTTTCGGCCAATATTTTCTCGATTTGCTTGCAGACAAGATCTGTTTGCGCTAAAGAAGTTCCGGCCGGCATCAGATAATCGAGCACATAGCTGCCTTCATCCATCTCGGGAAGAAAATCAGTGCCCACTTTGGCAAACAAAGCGGCGCTGGCGCAGAGTATAAGCACAGCCACCATGGGCGCCAGGAAAGGTCTAAGCAACAAAGCATGCAACAAGCGCCTGTACCAGTGAGTGCCTCTACCAGTTAATTCGGAGGCCTCGGTTTTTACTTGAGCACTATTTTTTTTGGCGCGCAGGACCTGCGCGCTGAGGATGGGAATGACAAATAGGGCAAGAAATAGTGAGAACGTGACGGCGCTGGCCAGGGTAATTGTCAGTGCCGAAAAGAACTGGCCTGCCACTCCAGAAATAAGTCCTAGAGGGAGGAAGACTACAAGAGTGGTTGCAGTGGAACTGGTGACGGGGCCAGCCAATTCTTGCACGGCTGTAATCACGGCCTCAGTCGGTGAAAGCCCTTTGCTTAACTGGCGGTGCACATTTTCAACAATGACGATGGCATCATCAATTACGAGTCCTAGAGCGATGGCTAGCCCACCTAACGACATCAAATTTAAACTCTGGTGCAACAATGACATGGTGGCAAAAGCAGCCGCCCCACACAAAGGTATAGTAAGAGCGGCAATGGTGGTGCTTTTCCACGAGCGCAAAAAAGCAAATAGAATGGCAACTATCAATACTATACCGATACCTATTTCTTCCAAAATTGACGCCAGTGCCTGGCGAACCAGCCTTGATTGGTCGTAGGCTTTACTGATCTTTATGCCTTTGGGCAGGCTTTTTTTCAGGCGCTCCAGTTCGGCTGAAACTCCGTCTGAAACTGCCACTACATTGCTGTTCGGCTGGCGAAAAATGTTGAGTACAATGCCTTCTTTGCCATCGGCACTGATGATGCTGAGAGCATCGCGGTAGGCATATGAGATGGTGGCAATGTCTTTCAAAAATATTGGTGCGCTGCCCGAGCGCGAGACAACCAGGTCATACAAGTGCTCAGGAGCCGTGGCTTCACCGGGGCCAACAATCAAATTCTGTTTATATCTGTCGTCAACGCGACCAAGAACTTCTACCTGATTGGTGCGTCTCAGAGCATTAGTGACATCGGTAATGCTGATCTTATAATTAGTTAGCTTGTCGGGATTAACCAGGACAGCGATTTCGGGAACCTTTCCGGCTTGTGTAATCGCTCTGGCGACGCCGCCAACCTGCAGTATGCGTGGCTCGATTTCGTAGCGAACAATGTTGTACAAATCAGACGCCGGCAGAGTATCTGAGGTGATGTTGTAGTTCAAGACCGGAAAAATCGCCGGCGACACCGGCTCGATAATCAGTGATGTTGCTGGTGGTAGACCTGACCGTACTTCGGCCAGGCGCGATTGCACTTGCTGCCAGGCAAAGTTCATATTCGTACTCGGTTGAAATTCAATCGATAATTCGCTGGCTCCACGAATGGTTTTCGAGCGAATCCATTTGACACCATAGGCCTGGCTGGCCGCTTCTTCCAGTGGCCTTGTGACCGTTAGAAGTACACGATCCGGTGCGATATCACCCACGGTGGCAATGATGGCTATGCGAGGAAAGGCAAGTTCAGGATATACATCACTGGGAAGAGTCTGGAAGGCCAACACTCCGGCTACCACAATCATAGCCAGGGCAAAGTACATGGCTCGGCTTTGCTGCAACAAAAATTGGAGAGCAGCTACGATCATTTTGGCTGCTCACCTTGGCCGAAAATCGCGCCATCTGGCACTCCGTAAGCACCAGAAGTAACCACCTGATCGCCGGGCGAGAGCCCCTTGAGCACGGCGATATTTTCGCCCTGGCGATCGCCTACCACCACTTTTGTTTGCTTTAATTTGCCGTCACGGACAACGTAAACCAGGTGTTTTGAAGGATCTTCATTGTCAGGAACCAGGGCCGACTGCGGAACGAGTGCGGCGTTGGTTGCCGGGGCAGCCACAGAGACGGTTACCTGCTGTCCTTCTTTCAGCCGGCCATGGTCATTTCGTGCCAATAGTTCAATTAAAACCGTATTGTTGATTGCATCAACCACCGGGCTGACCGATGTTATTCGTGCCGTATATTTGACACCAGCCTCGGCCACTGTAGTAATAGTGGCATTGTGTCCTACACGCGGGTTGGCGGGAGAATCTGCCGGCATATTGGCTGCAATAATCACTGAATCAAGATTGATGATGTGAGCAATTGGTTTACCGGGATCGGTCAGATCACCGACATTTAGAAAACGCTGGGCCACGACCCCTGTCAATGGGCTCAGCACCCTGGTGAACGCCAGTTGTGTGGTGACCGGGGCAGGGGCCAATTTGGCCTCGCCTACTTTTGCCTGGGCAGCTTCTACTTGCGCTTTTGAGAGTTCGACCTGGCTGCGAGCAGTGACTACATCTTTTTCAGCGGCGATGTCTTTTGCGAACAGTGCCTCCGACCGAACCAGATTTTTTTCAGCTAGATCGAGAGCTATTCTAGTTTGTTCAACCTGATTGAAGGCAGCCCTTTGTGGTGCTTTGGCCTGTTCGAGTTGCGCTACTAACTGGCGATCATCGAGAAGGGCAATCACCTGGCCCTTATTCACGTGTTGCCCCGGCACGACGAAGACTCTGATGATTTTTCCGGCGATGTTGGGAGTGATTAAAGCCGAATGATCAGGTAGAGCGTTTACCTTGCCTGGAAAGTTGAGCGCACTTTGTACACGTGTGCTGGTCACGTGCATGGTCGGCAAGTGCACTTGATGTTCTGGTTTATGCCCTTCTTCTGGCTTGGCAGGAGCGTTTTCAGCCTTCTTACATGCCGTCAAAAGCAAAGTACAAATGGCGCAGATCGCTATCAATTTACTGTAACGGTATTCCAATGGCTTGCTCCAGATCATTGATCGCCAGCTCATATGCCAGCAACGCATCGAGATATTGTGTGCGAACTAAAACGTTTTCTTGCTGCGCGACAATGGCGCTGTTGATATCAGTTTGCCCCATACGGTAGCTGAGAGAGGCAGTGGATGAGATAGTTTTTGAAAGAGAAAGTGCCCGACTGCGAAAAGTGTTGATCTTCACCAATTGCGTTTGCATGCGGCGATAGGCGAGAAAGACTTGCTGGTGAATGATGTTTTGTTGTGAAAGAAATTCGTAATTTAGTTGACCGTCAGTAGCTTTCAACCTGGCTATAATTCCTTGCTGTCTATCCAGGATCGGCAAGTCGATCATTGATTGAAAAAAGACTGTTGTGCGGTTTAACGGACTATTGATTTTATCTTCCGTAATGCGGCCGACATTGAACCGTGGCGCCGGTAATATGTTGCCCCGCGCCACTTTCAAGTTTGCTTTGTTAACCGCTTTTTGCTGCTCTACCACTTTCAACTCAAGTCTATTGGCCATGGCGATCTTGAGTAATTCAGGCTGTGAAGGGAGTTTAGTTGCATCGGTAAGCAGTTCGTCGGCAACAGATGACAGAGGGGCAGGCCCAAAAATAGACGCCGAAGCAAGCAATATATTGAGCTGCTCGTTTGTTTGTTTGACGAGAATGTCTGCTTGCTCAACCTGGATATCTGCTTGAATGACAGCTAAATCTGCCCTGTGTACATCAAGTTTTGCCACGTCTCCTTTTTCAAAGCGCTCTCTGGCCACCGCCAGCAAGCGCGATAATAGGTCGCGCAGCTGCCGCCTAACATCAGCCATTTCGCGGGCCACTAGAGCTTCTACATATGCGCGGCGAATTTCGGCGCGAAACAGCCACAAGGTTCTATTGATTTCTACGTCGGTCTGAGCAATCTGGCTCTTGGCGGCGGCTCGTCTGAAAAGTAGTCGCCATGGTGGTTCAATTGTCAGCGATGCACCCAGTTTGTACGTAAATTGATACTGGTTGTCGATGTAGACTCCCGGATTGGGCAGCACATTGGCCTGCACCAGATTCGACTTGGCGATGCCCAGTTGTGCTCGCGCAGCCGCGGTGCGTGGGTTGTTCGCCAGAGCGAGGTTAAATGCCCTCACCAGGCTGAGGCTGGAATCTTCTGCCGTGGCTGATTTTGCCGGCAGCCCCAGCACAACTGACAAGATTAAAGCTGGGACAATTGTGCGCATTTCTGATAACGCTTTGTGGAAGTCACTAGTCTTACGGAAAGTATTATTGGAATCTATCTGATTCTGGTGTGAAACTGGTGAAGATTGGCATTGTGCGCTAGCTCAGCGGTTGAGCAACTGGCGCTGAGCGGAGAAAAACAGTTAAGGTACTTCCTTTTCCAATCTCGCTTTTCAGTGATATTGAACCGCCATGGCGTTGCACCAGGGCTTTTGTAATGGCCAGACCCAATCCTTGTCCGTCGCTATGATTAGTTCTGGTTTTGTCGGCGCGCCAGAACCGATCAAACACTTTGTCTAAGTCCTCTGTGGCAATACCGACTCCGGTATCTTCTACTTTGATGACAACATAGCCCTTTGCCGTCTCTGTTCGAACGATTACCTTGCCGCCGGCATCTGAATATCTGACTGCATTTTCGAGGAGATTTGTGACAATACGACGGAGGTCATCAGGGCAAATTAAGACCTGCAAATCTAAAGAGATATCGAGGCTGATATCAATATCTTTCAACTTTGCCAGTGGCGCCACATTGCGGTAAGCCTCTTGAACTACATCATGCAGATTTACTGGTGAAGACTGATACAGCGGTTTGTCAGCCTGGCTGAGCACGAGCAGACCCTCCACCAGACGTTGCATTTGCGATCCGGCGTTGTCGATCATTTCAAACTTTTCTTTATCACCGGCTCGCATGCCAGCGGCATATTTGAGAGCGACATTGCTATTGCTGCGAATAGCTGTAATCGGACTTCTTAGCTCGTGGGAGGCGTCGCAAGTGAACTGACGCAGCAGTTGCATGTTCCTTCGTAAGGGCAAAATTGATTGTCGAACTATGAGAAATACTCCAGCTCCGCTGACAAACAATGCTGCTACCGTCCCTAACACCAATCCCAATGTCAGGTCTGCCACTGTGCGATCGAGTTTATCTAGTGGTTGAGCGACGCGCACATAGCCAAGCAACTTACCGCCGTCGCTAACCGGTTTAGTAA
The DNA here is from genome assembly GCA_021772135.1 of Candidatus Obscuribacter sp. Lineage (GTDB taxonomy): Bacteria > Cyanobacteriota > Vampirovibrionia > Obscuribacterales > Obscuribacteraceae. The sequence goes on along the minus strand of JADYXQ010000197.1, from coordinate 9,160 downwards.
AAATCATTCCGCGCGGTTGCTTTTGCAGCTGGAAACCTTCTTCGGTGCGAAGGTCAGAGCCTATGAAAAAACTTCCTTTTTCAACATCAAGTTTGCCATTATAGTTAAACCATTGCAATTTCAAGGTATTGAGAAGCTTTGCTGAACTGTCAGGCATGGCACTGGCAATTAGATCTGGTTTGGCGGATGCTGGATTTCTCGACAAGTCTTCATCAAAATCAATTGATGCGATCACAGCGTCAGCCAGTTGGCGCAAGTCTGACTTTGTGTCTTGATTCAGCCTGTCAACAACCACCGCAAAGACACAGACAGCGAATGTGGTTAGAACCACAGCGAATATCGCCGCATTGAGTAAGGTCAGGCGTAACTCAACTCTATCGGAAGTCGACATTCAGCTTATAACCGAAACCGTAAACAGTGGTTACTAGATCCGACCGGCATCCTGCTGCCAAAAGCTTCTGTCTCAGCCCTTTAATATGAGTCTTGATCACTGCTCCGCTGGGCGTGGCGTCTAATGACCAGAGCTTTTCGATCAAATCATGCTTGCTGAAAGTAGTTTGCGGATTGCGCAAGAAATGCATAACAAGGCGATATTCTGTCGGCGTTAAATCGACAACTGCCCCCCGGTAGGTTGCTGTGAAGGCCCGGGTATCGACGGCGAGAGCCTGGTGGGTCCAAATTGATTTGCTAGCCGTTCCTCGGCGCAATAGAGCTCGGATACGAGCTCCCAGTTCGTCCACATCAAAAGGTTTGACGATGTAATCGTCAGCTCCTGAATCGAGTCCGAGAATTCGTTCTTGTTTTTCGCCTCTTGCAGTCAGCATCAAGATCGAACCTGCATAACCGTGGTCCCGCAGCCGCTGGCATAGCTCTATGCCACTAAGCTTCGGCAGCATCCAGTCGAGTAAAATCAAATCGTAGATTTCACCCAGGTGCATTTCCCAGGCCTGTTCTCCATCAAAGGCGTGATTGACCACCATGTGCTGATGCTGCAAGTCCTCGATAAGAGGCCTGGCGATGCGGATGTCATCTTCGACAATGAGAACTTTCATCCGGTATTTCTTTCGCTACTTTCGGTACTGGTCTAAACCGGTTTTTAATTCTAGTGAATGCCATCATTGGGCAACGATTCGCCTGAGCGAATGGTGCGCATGGTAACGCACATGGTGACGTTGCCTTTCGCTTCGGTACCGTTAGTTTTGACTTGTACGGCAATGTCGCGCTGAGGGCATTGAATGCTGTCGGGAATAAAGCACTCGAGCGATGTGGCGCTGGCGGAAGTGACGGTGCAAGTAGTACCGCCCACGGTGACAACATTCTCGGATGCTTTAGTGGAGAAGCCCTTGCCGCTGATTGTGAAGGGGCTGGCCGGAGTGGTTTCAATCATGTTAACGCCGGTGATTTCCGGTGAAGACTTCATTTTGAAATAGAGCGGATCGCACTTAACGCCGGCAATGTACAGGGTTACTGTTTGTTTGCCGCCATCAAGGCCGCTCGGTACGATGAAATCGATTTGTTTGTCGGTAACAGCTTTGATGGTGGCGGCCACTTTGCCGACGAATATTTGATAAGCGCTGGCCATCTTGGGCAAATTCTTACCGGTGATGGTGAGCTTGTCTCCAGGACCGGCTGTGTCAGGTTTGATTTCTGAAACTTTGATTTTGCCGGTGGTCAGTACCCAGCTAATGGTGGCTCCAGCAGGGCCGAAAGTTTGCATTGCCATTTGAGTATCGCCGGCGCTCAACAGCCCGCTCATGTCGATGCTGAACTTGTCGGTGCCTCTGAAATAAGTTTCGTTAGCCAGTTTTCTGCCATTGAGCATGATGCGCAAACCAGTCACTTTAGAAGCGCCGTTGACGCCATTGGTGATGGTCATGGTCAAAGGCAAAATCTCTTGGCCTTGCTTGATGTTGAGATAAGTGGCGTTTTCTTTCCAGGTGGCGCCGCTATGAATGATTTGTTTGGGACCTTGCAGGGCTACCAGATCGGCACTGCCGCCGGTGCTTTTGGTCGTGGTTGTGGCAGTGGTTGCGGTGTTCGTAGTTTTAGTAGTAGTAGTTGTTGTTGTGGCCGGAGCTGGTGTGCCGGATCTTCTTGCTGGAGTGGTTGACTGAGTGGTGGTCCCGTAGGTGGTGGTTTTGGCACCTTGCGAATTGTAGTTGATGGTTTCAGCTAAAACCGGGGCCCCACCGAGGCTCAAGGCCAGGCTCAGTGCTAGAGTGGTTGTGGCTGTGGTTCTGACTGTAGACATCACTATTCTCTGCTCCATTAAACAATCGAATCAATTAATAGGCATTATAGGCTCTTGACGGCCGATTTTCTTGCCTGCCCCCTGCTTTGTATATTATATGCTGTAGTGTAACGGCGAAAAAAGGAAATTGTTTAGTGCCCGAAAGCACCGCACAATCTCCACCCGCAGCCGCCCTGGCTCCTCTCCGGTGGGAGTTGAAACCAGGGCGGCAACTGCTTAACCTGACCGGTGGGTCTAGGCTACGCCAGTCTCTTCATCTGTCCAGAGCGATTGCCGCACTACCGCACCCTTCTTGTTCTTGAGGGCGATGTAATAGCACGGGCCTCCACACCACGGTTCCATTTGAACGAACTCTTCGAACACCGAACCATTGGCCATCGTGTAACGATGCAGGTTGGCGACGTTGTCCTTCCAGGCTCCCGTGATGTGACCGATCACCTCGGTGGTGACCAGCGGCACACGCACCGTGCGATCGAATGCCACAACCTCGCCGCTGGCAAGAATTTGTGCTCCGACTTCACGAACTACGTGTGACTCTGTGACTCTCTCTTGGGCCCACTTGTTGAGGCCGATGTATTGATCCATACGCATGATAATGTTCCTTTCGCTGTCTGTTTTGGGCATGTTTGCTTGACCTCTCTTCCGCGCCCGGGAGTGGAAGGCACAGTCTCTGGCAGGCCAGAAGGAACTGTGCTGAGGCAAGTTGATGGCGCTGTATTGACGACCATTAAATTGAGAACACGCCGAAAAACGGAGTGGGCTGGATTCAGGTCGACAAAAAAATATGAACTGAGAATCGAGCGGCATTGACGACGGTGACCAAACCATCGATCAAAGACTGCTGAGTCGAGTGCAATATGGAATTAACCGATAAATCTGACTAAGTCCGATCTGGATGCGCATCAAACATTGATACAGGCAGTCGGTACTTCGTCGATCAAAAATTGACTCGGCAAAGGACACGAAGCGACTTCAAAAGGAATTCACGAATGTGACATTAACGGGTTGGGGTCAATGGGCTTTTTAGGTGGTAGAGAGGGGAATGAAGACAATGACAACCTATGCCAGCCGATATGGCATAGGCAATTGAAGGTTTGTTAATGAAACGCGCGCCAACTGAATCGGTTGCTCAGTTTTTCACTGCCATTTTTTGGTGGAAAGTCTCTATTTCTTCCTTGGTAGGCAAAGCTGGAATGGCTCCCGCCTTGGTGCAGGTGATAGCGCCGATGGCGTTAGCTGTGCGAACGATGTCGGAAAGTTTTTGATGGTCGAGGGCAAGTAACGCTTCTCTACGATCGGGGGCGGGTTTGATTAGTGGCAAGAGACCGGCAATAACGCCTGAATTAAATCCGTCGCCGGCGCCTGTCGCTTCCACCAGTTCTACCTGGAAGCCCTGCACGTGCTTGCCGCCTTCGTTAGTGACGAAGTAGGCGCCGCGCGAGTCTAAAGTGATAATCAGCATAGGCAAATTGTGTTCAGCTCTCAACGCGTCTGCCGCCGAATATTCGCGCGAGCCGGTGAGAAATTCCAATTCGTCTTCGTTTATTTTGACGATATCGGCCCAGTTCAGAGTATTCAAGATCGTTTGTTTGCAAGTCTCTTTTGATGGCCAGAGGCTGATGCGCACGTTCGGGTCGTATGAAACCAGCATCTTGCTGGCACGGGCCAATTCCACCGCTTTTTTAGTAGCTTCAGCGGCGGGGCTTTCTATTAATGAGATGGAACCAAAATGCAAAACGCAGGCCTGGGCAAAAAGATGCTGTTTGAGGTCGTTTGGTTGCAGCTTGGTGTCGGCGCAGGCAATACGCGAGAACTCGGCCAGCTTTCTGTCACCGGTGGCGGTGGTGACCACATAGGCCATTCTGGTCTGGGCGGCCGGATCCAGGATGGCAGCATCGACGTTGATGCCCTCATCTTCCAGAATTGAACGTAGCCAACGACCGAAGGCATCATCAGATGTACGTCCGATAAAAGCTGTAGAAATTCCCTGCCTGGCCAGGCCAACTGCTGTATTGGCAGGAGCTCCTCCGGCAGCTTTAGTGAACATCTGCGCTTTGTCGAGCTCAGCTCCAACAGTCGTGCAGACCCAATCGACAAGTATTTCACCGAGACAAAGAACGTCAGCCATGTTGAAAAGCGCTCCAGGAAATTTGCAGTTTTGGGATTATACGTTCTCAAAGCCTGATGGAAAGTGGGATTTGATCCTATTATTAAAGGATGTTAAATTAAGGCCGGATGTACATGTGATCGCGTTAATATCTTGGCTACTGTAACTGAGCTTTTTATCTAGAAATCAGGGAAACAAAGTGAACAATCAGAATTTTCATTCGCTTGCCAAAACAATCGGCCGCATCACCGAAGAGAATCCCGAACGAGTCAAAGGCGCCGGCGGCACCATTGATCTCTCGCGCAAGACTACCAAAGATATTCCTTCCCTGGTTAGTGCCGGCGCTACCACAAGTTATGCCTCGGATCTTGCGGCAAAAATCGCTGCCATTGAAAAAAGCGAAAGCCAATCCAAAGTAGTCTGTCGCTCTTGTGGTGAACCTTCTTCTGAAGGCCGCCTGACATGCGGGTCTTGCGGCAAATACTTTTCCACTGGTGTGGAGATGGAAAATAACATTTGGGAAAATCCCCTTGCCTTTTTGCAGAATCAGACTGCTGCCAATGTCAGCGTGCACGACCAGCAGAAAGTTGCCATGCGCAATTACCTCGTCAAGCGCGCTGCGGCCAAAGCAGTGGATCTCTTTATTGTCGGCTCGATGATCGGCCTGGAATTTGTCAGTTACCTGGCAATCGCTAAATCATTGATGGTCATTCCCAGTGCTGCTGCGTTGATGCTCAACTTCTTTTACGTGGGCGTGCCGGCCACGGCTGTACTGACAATCCTTGGTTATCAGGCTGCCTTCGAATCATCGCCTGTTCAAGCCACTTTAGGTAAATTCTGGTTGGGCCTCTATGTCTCAAACAGCGACGGCGAAAATGTGGGTGCTGAAAAAGTTGTCTTCAAAACGTTGCTTTCACTTTCGCCCATCGCGGCTTTTATAGCGGTGTACAGCTTTTTTTATGAAACCACGTTGCGGCTCGGCAATCGTCTTGACGCCCCCACCGCTTCGGTGTTAGCCATGACTGCACTGGCTTGCTTTGTCACTTTCGCTGCCATGCACATATTGATTGGCTCGAAGAAAAAACAAACCGTGCCCGACTTACTGACGGGATGCGTCGTACGCGAGCGTGAGTGACAAAGTCATCGCCGCAAGCATGGCTAACCAATCGAAACTGAGTTTTCTTCAACTGGGTAACCTGGGCAAAAGCGCATGGTGGCGCTATTTGCTCGGCGTGCTGATTATCGCTGCCGGCTACTTGGTCTTCGGCGTGTTCTGGTATGTGCTTTTTATTGTCATTGCCACCGGCGGCAAATTACCGCACATAGACAAAGCAGGCGAAATAGTCGGCCTGGATCAAATGGCCAACTATGTGTCTGTTAATATTCCCAGCTTCTTTCTCTTGCTCTTTACCGCCATGGTTGTTTGTTTCCTTCATAGTCGGCCATTTCTCACGCTGATTTCGCCGGTTAAATTTAATTGGCGGCGACTTGCGGCCGGCTTTGGTGCCTGGGTTTTGTTGGCTGGACTCGATGGGCTGGTTGGAAGGCTGATTTTTCCTCACTCATATAAATTTGTCGTGCCGGGCATTGAGTTTTTTGCTTACATGCCGCTTGTTCTGCTGCTTACGCCGATTCAATGTCTGTCTGAAGAACTTTTTTTAGAGGATATTTGCTGCAGGCGTTCGGTAAGTTAGTAAAGAATGTCTGGTTTGCCGCTGCCTTGAACGGCATTATTTTTATGGTGCCGCATCTCTCTAACCCGGAAGTTGCCCACGGACTGGCGCCGATGATGCTTTGTTATTTCGCCATGGGTTATATGTTGGCTATTATCACTCTGCGCACGGGCAGTCTGGAAATGGCCATTGGTGCGCACATAGGCAATAATTTGTTTGATGTTTTGATCTTGAACGATGCCAAATCGGTGCTAACCACGCATTCGCTTTTTGTCTGCACCGAAGGCCACGCCTGGTACGAAGCGATTTCGCTTGTGATTGCCGGAACAGTTTTATATCTTTGTGTCGATAGGTATTTTCGCGGGGCGCGTCGATGAAAATTTTGTCCACAATAATTGCTGCTCTGTTCTTAAGCGGCGTGCCAGTTTTTGCCGATGCGCCGGTACTTTTTTTGAAAGAAAACAGACTCCCGAAAATGCGGTTGCAGATTCTTTCGCGGCCGATTGCAGTATTGAACGACGGTGGCGTTCTCAATCGCTTTGTGTACGCAGAACAGCTGAAACGGCGAGCAGACGCACCTCCAAAGTCCGGCACGGTGTGCGATTTCAGACCACCTCGCCCTTCCTATCCACATTCGAAAAAGTAAATTGAATGGTGTTCTGGATTGATCGGTGCGTGGAAAAATGACCGGTCGGAAATTTCCACAGAGGGGCATATTTAGAATAGTATGCCCGCTCAAATTGGTTTGATATGGAAAGAAAGTTCTCGTCACTATTGATTTTATTTTTGTTCACTTCTTGCAATGGCGCAGCGCTGGCTGAACCGGCCGCTTTTGCGAAGGATCAGGATGAAATTCTCTATTCTGGTGGTTGTGATGGCAAAAACGTCGCACAAGTTCAGATTGTCGATGATGGGCCGGCGGAACACTATCAAAGAACTGCTCCTCCTTCAACGCACTATGAACTGCCCATTGGACGCTCTGACTCTCATAGCAGCATTCCAGAAGGTGGTATTCCTCTCGGAAACGGTTTTGATCAAACTTTAGAGAAAAATTCGAGTAAGACCAGATGGATAAGGAAGCAAAGGTCTTCGGGCTACCAGCCAGGTTCATACGCTCCGGGCGGATATTCACCAGGTAGAAGTTACGTTGGAGATTTTGATAAAACATTGTGGCCAAGGAAGCGGCCTCGATAGAGAAAATGAAACGTGCACGTTTCATTTTTTTTGCATACACTCCCAATGCACGGCGCCAACATAGATGCCATGCGGCTCTGGCAGCTCAAGACAAGGTCATTTTCTACACCGGCAGCGGTGCGATAAAAACGTCAATCATCCTTGCATATTTAAGGTGGCGCTTTCAATTTACAATGCTACAGGGTGGGTTTTAATTTGCATTAGACCGGTCAACTACCTGCCTCTTAAAAAAAGAAGATCATAAGCCGCCAACCATTTCCCAAAAGAGAAATGCAATTGGCGGCTCATGATTTCACGATTCAGGTAGGTGGTGTGTCAATTCAGCTGATTAGCTGCACCTGGGAGTGCACTGGCATTCGCCGTAATCGGCTTCGCCGACGGGGAATTCGCTGCCGTCTTCTTCCACGAAGGACAATTCGGCTTTGCCGCAGGTCTTCGGGTGGTCGACGGTGATGTCGTTGGGGCCAGGCTGCAGAGTCTGGTCGAAGACAACCTTGCCGTTGTAGCGAACAATGATTCGCTGCGGCTCTTTGGGATTCATCTCGATGTGCATTTGGGAACCTTTCTGTCTCATTTGCTATCAAGCAATGGACATTTGCAGAATTTCAATTCAGTCGTTCAGCTTGCGCTGGCGACCGGTGTATTTGCTTCGAGCATTTTGCGAATTTCGCGGAAGGCAGCTTGGATGGCTTCGATTCCGCGATCGCCGGGAACGGTGATGTCGGGCTCAATGCCGTTTTTCACCGTCTGACCACAGTCTCCGAGCCATTCGCCACCGGGCGTGAGCCAGCGGGTGCGAGTGACGCGGATTTTCAGCGCACCGTTGAAGAGCTCATACTCGGCCTGTCCGATGCCTTTTCCGGGCGTCGGGCCATTGCCTACCATGAGCACTCGACCTTCGATGCCGTTTTGCACCAGAGCGGCAACCATCAGTTCGCTGGCGCTGGCGGTGCGTTTGTTGATCAAAATCACGAGCGGCTTGCCGGCGAGAAGCGCAGCAGGCCTTTCGTACATCTCGATGGTAACGTCGCCATTGGGCTGGGTGACTGTGGCGAAAAATTGCGTGTCGTTGATTGCGTACTGGCGGCTGACAATGCCACCATCTTCGTGCCGCATCTGCGTGGTGGCAATCACACCATTGATGACGAAGAACCCGCACAAAGCCATGGCTTCGTGCATGCGACCGCCGCTGTTATTGCGCAAGTCGACCACCACAGATTCGCAGGCGGCGATTTTGTTGATGGCGTCAGCTACTTCGGCGAAAACGTCGGGCCGGTCGAAGCTCAAGATGCGCAGATAGCCGATGCCATCTGGACGCAGTACGCCGAGAACACCGCTATCTTCCTCGACCTTCGTAGAGTCGGAAGCGGCTTCTGATTCGGTGGCGTCGACGGCGGGTGCTTGCACTTCTTCGATGACGCGCTCCGTGTAGGTATCGTTGAGCGATGCCAGCATTTCGTCGATGGCTCGCAGAGCGCTTTCGCGGTCCACGAGCTGGTCGTCGAAAGAGTGTTCGAAAGCAGCCCAATTTTTCATCCGGCTGGTGTCGAAAAACGTTTGGCCAACTACCGACCAGATGTGGTGATAAAGAGCACGTGCCTCCTCGGAGGCTTTGGTTACGGTTTGCATAATTTGTCTCCTCCGAATAAAAAGCAACGGACAGATGACCACCGGTGAAGGCGGCCTCTGTTCGTCTGGTTAAATGTGAAAGCGATCTGGAGGCAAGTGGTTACTTGCCGGGCGGTGTCCGCATCTTCATCGGCAGCCAGGTGCGACCTTTGGTCGGCACCTCACCGCTGGTGGTGGCAGCAGTGAATGCTACGGCGAAGATGGCGAATCCGGCGAGAACCGCACTGTGCACCATGAGGGAGTCGTGGAAAATCCAGTCGACCACCCAGAGCGAAACAGTGGCGGAGAGCCAGAATGAGGCGTACT
>JADYXQ010000196.1 GCA_021772135.1 Candidatus Obscuribacter sp. | reverse complement strand
GTTCAATTTCATTAGAATAAAACAGGCTTTTGCGCTCTGGATGCTGTATTCGTACAACTTTCTCCAGCACGGTCTGGACTATTTGGCTCACCTCCAGACGCTGACCATCGACTCTGGTGCGATTGTCTTTGTAGTGCTCACGCGCTCCTTCGTCCGGCTTGAGAGTAAAGTGGCCAGACTTCACAAAGTTTTCAATTATTTCCCCACGTTGATTAAAAGCGGCACCGGTCTCATTCAACCGCCGCAAAGTTTTTAGCCAGGTGTCCGGATGCAATGCATACTCGCGTTGTTCTGCGGCAGCCAGTGGGCAGGTAGGGTTATCGCCCTGACTGACGAAGTCAGGATTGGCCGCCAGGCTGAGAGCTTCGTCTAACCACTGCTGGCGCCGCTTAGGCTCGATATGACCAGTCACATCTAATAGTCGATTGGCTTCATAATAGACGCGAGCCATTTTTTCTTCTGCTGATTTTGGCTCTTTCCTCAAACGATCATGAATATCCAGCATACTGTCGCGAATGTGGGTAACGATCAGTTTGTCGCCTGAATTTTCCAGCAGGGTGTCAAATTTCGCTCTTTCTAAGTGCAAATCAATGGGGCCCACACTGTCGCCGGGCACGTGGCTGGTCTGTTTGCCGTCCAGATGTCTTGTGGTTATTACGCCAAGTTCGCGTAAATGGTGCACCGTACCATCCGACTCAATTTTTATATCTTTGCAGTACGGCTCGGCGATGCCGTCGACTACAATATCCCAGCCTTTTGCGCTTCTAACCAGATCTGCACCGGCTGAGAGTTGTAGCTTTTCTAGCTTGCCATCACTATCTCTAAAGGCTCGGGTTTCGATAGCGGCACCATCGACAATAGTTTCGACCAGACCATTTTTTGTGGTGACTTTTGAGCCGTCTATTTTTTCGATTGTCGAGAACTCTTTACCGTTGATGCGCGATTTGCCTTCCTTAACTACGGTGCCGCCATCAAGCACTTCGATGTGCGAGTAGACGCCTTTTTCAGCCAGTTTGCCATTGTAGTAGAGTGACCAACCCGACTCGTCTTTACTCAGTCGGGCGCCAGCAAAGGGTTCAACCGATGTTAGTTTGCCGTCTTCGTAGTGAAATTTGGTTTCTTCCGCTGCGCTTTTTTCAAGAAGGTTTTCAATTTTAATTGAGACGATGTTGCCGTCTTTCGATTCTATTGAGTAGCTTTTACCGTCAGGATGAAAAGTTTTCACTATCCCTTCGCCTTCGCCCGCGCCCACAGTCCTGCGCCTTTCCACACAAACGCCTTCTTTTGAAATTTTTGTTTCTGCATCAACGCTGTGTTTAATAGAGAGATTGCCGCGGCCATCACTTTCCACCGCTGTTATATGGTCGCCTAAGACCGGATGTTCCCTATTGCCTGACCATTTGTTTTCTGACTGCGTGAGCACGGTGCCGTCAGGCAAGCTAACTTGTTTGAGCTGGCCTTCATGGTCGCGTATGAGGACGGTGTCAAGGGTTTCGGCGCGGTGATTTTGTTCTCGTTTTTCCAGCCGCTGGCCCAAATAATGGGTGACAGGATGGGTAAAGGGATGGCTCAGGCCGGTCATGGCGGCCCCTTCGAATGTTGCCGCCCACACGTAAGCGTCCATACGACTTTTGTTTTTATGGGTCTCGAACATTTCATCAGTGACCTCACTTTTGTCTTTGAGGTGTAATTCGTCGGCAATATTTTGCTTCTCTACGTCTGTTACACCCGCTCTGGCAGTCAGTGCTGAAAAAATGCTGTTATTGATTACGGCATCGGGATAACTGGTAATCATGCCGTCGACAAACTTTCCTACTTCAAGGCCCCTTATTTTTATGTCAGGGTTCCATCTCGGTCCAAAAGGCATATGAATGAGGCTGGTGGCCATTTCGCCGGCCAGCATAAAGGCGCCGCCTTCGGCTAGTTTGGTGAAAGTGAGCTCCTCTTTGCTGCCGGTCTTAAAGGCGTTAATGGTACTGAATCCGATTGATTGATAATAGGCATTACTCGCGGTGCTGGCGTAACCCAGATATTCCACTCCCTTAGGACCACCTGCCGCTGCTTTAAGCATCAAGTCTGTGGTTTTTTTGTCTGAAAGAATTTCACACAGCGCTTTTACCTGGGCGCCTTCACCGTTATTGATCATGCCGGCCAGTTTGGCCAATTCAGGGTTACCGGCCATTTGTTTAACCATAGCGTTGCCGGCGCTGTTGACTGCACCCTTGCTCTCCATTTCTGCCAGCGTTTCTAAGCGGGCGTATAACTTGCCGTCACCGGCCACCGCTTGTATTTTTGCCAGGCGCTGCTCTTCGGCAATCACTTCAAGCAATTTGCCGCTTTTGCCAACTGTCGTCAGATTTTTTGCTACCTGGCCGATGTTGCCGCCGGTGAACATTAAGACACCTTCCAGACCCCCTGAAGCAGCGTTATTGATAAATTGATATTGGTCTCCGCCTTTTGTCTGGCGAATCAAGGCCGAACTCAAGGCTCCACCGGCAGTGGCAATACCAAGGCCGGTGCCCATGGTAACAGTGCCTGCCGAGACAAGAAGCGATGTACCGCCGGTGACAATGGCAATGGCTGCCATGGCTACACCTTCGCGCACTCCGGCCTGCACGTTTTGTCCGTCACGAGAAAGACTGGCAGAGTCGGTGGCCGATATGTTCATTTCAATTAAGCGATTTTGCATCGAACGCACATTGTGTTCGGCGTCGATGGTGGCCAGAGTATTCGATTCAAGGCCTTCGCCAAATAGTTGCTGCAACTGTTTTTCCACAAGCTTTTGCCCATGGCCGGTGACGTGATTGATTTGATTGAGCTGCTCTTCCCTACCAGCGAAATAACCCCGGTCAACGGCCCAACCAAGTGGCCCCCAGCTCTGGTTGTCGTTGTATTCTTTGGCACTGCGCTCGATTTCTCTTCTAGCCTCGTCAGAGCGGCGCATAAATTCTTTGGCGTCTGTGAGACCGCCGGCTATAAGTTTGCCGGACGGATCTTTTCTTGCTTCGCCCAGGCCCATAATCCAGCGTTCTTTATCATCACCTGCCAGCTGCATTTTGAAGAGAAAATTACTGTCGTTCTGCAATTCGATTATTTTGCCGTCTATCTGCGCTCTATAGCCAGGTTGAAGCTGACCACACGGCTTTTCTTGGGGTACCCACTGATGTTTTTGTGGGTCAAAGGAAGTTCTATATATGGCTCCTGCTCTGGCCAGATAGTGTTCGTGGCCGATGCGCATTTGTCCGCTTGCCCTGGCGCACGCCGCGGTGTCTAATGGCGGCACTTCGATTGCCGGTCCTGAATAATGCCTGCCTGCTTTGTTGTGCTCGGCGCGGACAAATTCCTTTGGCCCGCCGCGCAATATTTCCAGGCTGCTAAAACCACAGTCGGCCTTATTGGCGTCGGTAACGCCCCCGGTTACGATTTTATTCAAAGTTTCATTATAGCGTTTTTCCAGCACTTTGGTGCGTTCCAGCTGTTCCACTGGCTCACCGCTGGTGGTGCCAGTGGAACAGCTGGAACGCAG
>JADYXQ010000195.1 GCA_021772135.1 Candidatus Obscuribacter sp. | reverse complement strand
TACAAGGCTCGGTGTATGGCTCTCCGGCACTCCGCTGGCTAAGACCAGAAAATCAAAGCTGGAGACTGTTTGCGCCGCTTAAATAAAAACTAGATGAGACCGCCAACAGTATCTAAGGTTCACCCACTAGCAAAACTAAAACCGTAGTCGTTGTACTCACTCGTAGCACCTAAACGCAGCTGAGCTGCCAAAATTACTAAATTCATGACCGAGCCAAAGTCATTCGCAAAAGAGCTGGCCGAAATCGCCGTAAAGAAAAGAGAGATGAGCAGTGTCCATTTCCGGCTGTGGCGAGATCTGTGCCGCAGTGCAGCGCACAAGGGGAAATATTCTTGCGTTCTTTTGAAGCGCAGGTATGTTGTTGCTCACTATGCTTCAACATGGAATCAAGATCGCTTGCTGAGAGATTTTGCCGAAACCATTGCTTTGCTGAAAAAGCAAGGCATCAAAATTTCGGCTGAGCAGCAGCGTTGTAAGTGCAGGACAAACGATCAAAAGGCCAGACATCCAATACATCTCGTGGCTAGCTGGCCCGAAATTTGAATTAGCTGTCGTTGTCTTACTGATAGTGGCCGGGGTAGGGGGCCACTATCGGTAGGGCGATGCTCTAAAGCGTTGCCGCCCCATTTTTTATTCTCAAAAATGGCTCTTGTACTATACGATGTGGGTGCTTGTTATACTTATTCACCCTTTCAGGAGTTCCAGTTGTGAGCCAGATATTTTCCGTTTCTGCAGCAATCGACGAATTGCCGACCATCTCGCAATTTGTAGAAGAAATATCGGCGGCCTGGTTGGAACTTACCGGCACTGATGTAACCGTGTCTGAAGCGGTGCTTCTCGTCTCCCCCACCTGGAACAATCAGGAAGGCGAAGAGTGGCTTGAAGACACATCCTATTTGTTTTATCTCACCAATATTTCTACAAGGGGCCTTGAAGTCTGGTGCAAAGATGGCCGTTTTCACGTGCGCGTCTCGAGTTTGTCATGCCAGCACGAGTGGCTTCTGGCATTCGATATGCTCGCCATCGCCGGTCAAACTGACGATGCGGTGGTGCATACCGATACGCCTGAAGGTGTGGTCAAACTGGGCGAGTTGCGTCAGGTTTTCAATGACGAGTGGATTGCTGCTGTAATTGCCGAACACGTGGAAAAGACATTTGCTGCCATCGCTGAAGGAATTGACAAACTCGAATTTGGTGGCCCGCTCCGACCGTTCTATTTCGGCCCCTGGGTGGCCCTGCGTTTGCTCAGTGTCTTCCCTAATATAGAAGAGCAATACGAAGAAATGATCGAGCTGATCTTCGACATGATGCGGTTTGTGCAGTACTTTTTTGTCCGGCCGCAATTTGTTGATTTCGAAATGGCCGACACCGTAACATTTGCAGTTAGTGGCTCACAGGTACGCGGGGCGCTTCTCACCCATGATCGCCATATTTATTTTCCAGCGGTAGAGTTTTTAGTTTTACCTCATCCTAAACAGGGATTTTTGGCTCTGCCGGCCGCTGACACTAAAGAGCACTTGCAGCCGATTCTGGAAGAAATAAAAGAAGTTGTCTGGCTTGACGAGAGTCAGTTTGCCGTCTTTGCCCTTGACCAGGCGCGTCTGGCTGAAATAGCAGAGCAAATTGCGCCGGCCTGCAAGAAGGTGAAGCTTACAAGTGTTTGACCTCAGCGCCCGTTTAAAGCGCTTGCTGGGCGCCACGCCACTGAAAATGACAGAGGTAACGCGTGGCTACACGGCTGCTAACAGGCTGCTTGTCGAATTTTCTGACGGTCGTCGCGCCTTTGTCAAAGTGGCTACAGATGCCCTTACAGCTGGCTGGTTGCGTGATGAATATCGCATTTACAAACATGTTCAAGGCAGTTTTATGCCGGCTATGTTGGCCTGGGAAGACGGCGAACATCCGCTGCTGGTGCTGGAAGATTTGAGTCTGGCGTTATGGCCACAAAGTTGGACGAATAAATCGATTGCAGCAGTGCTTGACACTTTGAAGCTGGTAGGCGATTCGCCAGTGCCGAAAGGCATGCCTTCACTGGAAACTTTGCGACCAGATCCGTCCAGCTGGCGATCAATTGCTGCCAATCCGGAAAATTTTCTCAGCCTCAAATTGTGCACGGCCCGATGGTTGGAAAATGCCTTACCGACATTAATTGAAGTAGAAGAAAGTGCCATTCTCAGCGGCTCAAAACTATTGCATTTAGATGTGCGCAGCGACAATATTTGTTTTGTCGGCAATAGAGTAGTGCTGGTTGATTGGAACTGGGCTTGTGTGGGCAATTCGCTTCTAGAAATAGTTTTCTGGCTACCGAGCGTTCACCTTGAGGGTGGGCCGTTGCCTGAACAAATTGTCGCAGGCGAACCTTCACTGGTGGCCTTTGTGGCGGGGTTCTGGGCTTGTCGCGCCGGTCTTCCGCCACCCTATTCCGGTGCAACAGTGCGCGATTTGCAACTTCGTCAACTAAAAGTGGCTCTGCCCTGGTGCGCTAAACTTTTGCAATTGCCGCCCCTTAATATTTCAATCTGAAAGGCGCATTTTTTACCTCCGCTGGTTTGATGTTTGTTCGTTAGATCGTTCAGTTTTACCACGCGGATAGCCCTTGCAACTAAGGTGCTTTGCCAGCACAGGTGCTCGAAAAACACCACGCTTTTACCCGAGTCCATATTTCAAAAGTTGCGGAGTATGAGACTTACTCGCATTGGTGACGCCAATAGCGCTCATTTCAAAATTCAGGTTTTGCCTGCAACGCTGGTGCAACAATCTCGGTTTAGTCTGAAAGGACATTAACCCTTCCTGCCCTCAAGCGAGATACACCACCATGGACCAACTAACACTTGCAAGACCGACCGAAGGCCACAAGTATAAGCCGGGCGGTCCCGACACAGTATATGATTGTACCGCCGGTCCTAATGCCTCTTGTCGGCCAATCGACATGGCAACGCTCGAAAAGGAACTGGGGCCTCAAGAATTCAAAGCTTACAAAAATTGGGAGAAGCAACCTAAGGAGCAACGCGGTGAGAGCTTCTCACCGGAGGGTCATGAAGCAGAAATGCTCAAAGGATTCTCCCTTAGTGATGACAAAACAAAGTCGAAATCATCCGACTCGACTTATTCTACCGACAAGCCAGGGAGTTTTGATAAAGATGAGTCTGGGGCAGAAAGCAATCTCTTTGACGACAAAAGAAATCAGATCCCAGCGGAACAGGCACAGCAATCTTCACCCTCAGATAGAGTACAAGAAGAAGTAAAAACCGGCGACAAGCCAAAATCAGAGTGGGATAAAAAGATTGAGGCATCTGGTGCGTTTTCAGTTGATCAGGCCCGAGATGCTTACAAAGCCGCAGGCTCCGAGAAAGATGGAATAGCCATTATTATTGGCTCTAAAGACACTGCTGGAAGCAAAGAGTTGCTCGACAAGTTGCCCGATCTCCAAAAGCAAAATCCAAATTTGAAATTTATGTTTGTAGATAAAGATGCCGTGGCCCAAAAATTAGCAGAAAATCCTGACGACAAGTCGATGCAAAATTGGGATAAATGGATAAAAGATAGCTTCAGAGACTGTAAAGGTGAGGCAGTTAACCTGACCTTTACTAGTGTTCAGTCGCTCAAGACTGATGAAAAAGGCGCTGTCGGTCCAGATAAAGTAACTAGCACACACTGGACAGCTGACATTGGAGCTGGCCTGCAAGATCAAGCCCGCTATGCAGCAGCTGGAACAGCCAGGAATTTAGTTCATACAAAAATCGATTTTTCGCCAAATAGAGAGTCTTCGTCACCTGAGAGCAGAGGTGCAGAATTGAAGCCGCATCAAGTCTTGAAACCTGAGACAAGTCAGCAAATCGAACCTCAGAAAAATGGAGGCGGATTGCACGGTAAGGAAGTTCAACCAACTAAAGATGGAGTTGAACCCAAGCGTGAAGTGCAAGCACAAAAACCGGTGGATGCAAGAACGGTTTTTAATGGCAATCAATACGCAGAGGCTGTTGCTAAAGCCCATAAAGAAGGACGACCTTTGGTTATAGAAGTTGGCTACGAAGGAACCGACTCCTCAAATCCCTGCCCGCCTTGTCGCGCTTTCAACGCAGCAATGGCTCCAAGTCTTGAAAATACTTTCAAGGACAAAGCGGTAGTAATCAAAGTTGATGTTAGTCAGAATGGACAATTAGCTAATTCCATACCGGGCTTCAGAACGGCAGACCGAAGCACTGACGGTCGTGTTCCTTATTCAGTCGTCGGCTTCGTCAACGATAAAGGCGCTCTGCAGGCTGTAACCAATGGTCAACGTGGCTTCTCCGGAGCTACAAACTGGACCAATACAGTCATTAAAGAAATAGAGCAAGCGAAAAACCAAATTAAACGCCAGCAAATGAAGCGCTAAGTTATCGTCAATGGTGCGCCAAAGCACCACCGCTGGTTTAAGGAGAAATCTAGCTCAATCGCTTATTTTTATGCCCGCTAGAATACGATCGAAAAGCTCACGAGTCTCACGTTCTGACCACAAAGAGGCATTCAATGCAACGCAATAATAATGCGGGCCGTGAGAAAAGAAAGCAGCAGCTTATCGGCCGGGGTGGCCTTCGGAAGAGAAAGAGGAGTAGCGAACGCTGCCGTCCAGGTGAGTGATACCAAATGTGGTGTGACGCGAAGTTTCGTTCTTGAAATTGGGCAGAGGCTTTAGATAGTTGGCCTCGTAGATATTAATGAACTGGTCAAGCGGCATGGTCTGATCTTGAGTGCTTCTTGCCAGAACAATCTCGGCAGGCAATTTTTTGGCATTTGTACCCCTAAATGTGACCTCAAATTCCTTGCCAGGATCTTGATTTTCGATTTTCCAGCCGGTTGGATAGACAATCGAGACTTGACCAGATTTATCTGTATAACGATCAAAGTTCCATTCTTGCACTGCGGCAATGTTCCCTGGAGCAGCCTTTGAGCGTAAGCTCGCGTCGGCAACTGATCCGGACTGACTGTGAACGCTTGCCAGTATTTGGTCAAAAACTGGCTGCATCACTGCGTGTTCACTGACCAGACAAATCATGGAAAAAAGGTAATTGTGACCTTGATTAGTGAAGAGGACCATGCGAGTGCGGTAAGGAGCTTCGCCCATCTTGAAAGTGAGGTGAAGTTCGTCACCGGTAAACTGTAGCTTCGTACCAAATCGAATCTGGCGCTCTTCCACTTTTGCTGTGCCGGCAAAGGTCTGTTCAAACATTGACTGCACGGCAGTTTTCATCTGAGACGCGCTGGCAGTATCTTCTATTTTGCTGATCTTGAAGTCGCCATAGCGGCCTTCGGTCGTTCCAGAAAGCTTGATTAGCGTGTCTTTTTCATTGTCGTTAGTGCGCTTCCATGTTTTCGGATAGCTAAAATTGAAACCGCTTTCCGGCTCATGCATCGAGGCCAAAGGGATGGTGCCTGAGCGCGAACCGTAAATGCTTGTAATCGATCCAGCACTGCCAGCTCTGGCTGCCTCGAT
This sequence comes from Candidatus Obscuribacter sp., assembly GCA_021772135.1. Lineage (GTDB taxonomy): Bacteria > Cyanobacteriota > Vampirovibrionia > Obscuribacterales > Obscuribacteraceae. The sequence goes on along the minus strand of JADYXQ010000195.1, from coordinate 2,092 downwards.
TGAGATGGAATTAACAAGAAGAATGGTTGCCAAAATAATCGTCGTTTTTCTTTTTATCTTCATCCGTTTTTACTCCTCGGGAGGTGTGGATTCGGACAAAGGCGCTACCATGGCTGGCTTTTCTGGTATACAAGCCCAGATAAAAGCGATTAACCAGACCAGCGGAATAAAGCTGACGATATTGCAAATCAGTATCATCAACTTATTTTTCTTATTTTGACGATCAGCAATTATCGTCGGCAGAAAATAGCCGGCTATCGACAAAGCAATTTCAATCAGGCCAATAATCGCGGCCACAGCAAGGCTGGCGGCTAGAGCTAGATCGAAACGGCCTGGCTGATGGACAGTGAGCAAAACATTGACGATCAAAGTCACTGATACACCAAGGGCTATCATTACGAGAGCAACAATCAAGATTTTTTTGCTATAGCCTCTCAAACCGCTGGCGAATGGAATGAACGACGATACAAGCAGCGCACCACCGGCAATAAATCCCAGAATCTGGGCGCCATTGGTGCATATATTGGTGAGCGCTTCCAGGTTCGTTAACAATAGCTTACCCCGCAGTGATCCAGGCGAGTTGAAAACCCGCCAGATCATACTCTATTCAGTGGCATCAACAGTTACAGCAACTAACAATTTGTAGCGTTGCCATCCTGTGCTATGCCGCTAAAAACAGCCAATCTGGTGGGTTGGGAACCAAACTTAACTTGTTTCTGTTTGTCGTGTATAGTGTGGCGAAGGCGCAAGGTGTTCAATATATTGTTGAGGAAGCTTTAGATGGGTGATCATCTTTGCCGAGATTGCGGTAAACCGCCTCAAGCTGCCAGGGCTGGGTCTCTTACTTCATATTTTTTCCACCATAATTATTGCCATTGCAGCAATAAACAGAGCCCCAGCAAGCGGCCAACCAATAGTAATGGTGCTAACTCTGTCTGTTCTAACTGTGGTAAATCCCGTCCAGCCAACAGGCGTCTGGGATCATTTACATCGTTCCTTTTCCAGGAGTTGCGCTGTACATGTGCTGGCTCCAACTCACGCCGGCACGATTCTCATCACCGCGCCAAATCACCAAAAGGGTTAGACAGGCGAACCACCACAGCTCATCGCTTGACTGAGAAAAAGCGCTTTACACAGGGTGCAAAACGGCCTTCGACTTCAGAGAAGAAAGTAGTACAAGCAGATTTTCTTGCCGGTGACATTGTTGGTGGCATTTTTAGAATAATCTCGGTGATCGGTAGGGGTGGTATGGGTGTGGTCTACCGCGCCGAACACGTAACCTTGCGAAAACAGTTTGCCGTAAAGATGCTATTGCCGGAACTTGTGAATAAGCAGAGTTGGTCGCGCTTTCAGGCTGAGGCTAGAACCCTTGCTGCGCTTAATCATCCCGCATTGATTAAAGTGTACGATTTAGGTATCCACGAGAAAACAGTGCCATATTATTCTATGGATTTCCTACACGGTTCCAATTTGGAAGAAATGATTGTGGCAAAAGGCCCGCTGAGTCTAGATCAGGCACTGGATATTTTCATTGAAGTGCTTGATGGCCTTGCTTATGCTCATCGCAATGGTATCATTCATCGCGATCTCAAACCTGCAAATATTATGGTTTGCACTGCCAATGGTGCAGCCTCCGTCAAAATACTTGATTTCGGGATTTCTAAATTGCTCTTCAGTCTTCCTGGTGACTTGCAAAATTTGACCAGTGCCGGTGAAGTTTTCGGGAGCCCATATTACATGAGTCCTGAACAATGCCAGGGCGATGTTGTTGATGCGCGCTCCGATATTTATTCTATTGGCTGCTCTCTTTTTGAGGTGCTCAGCGGATTTGTACCTTTTGAAGGTAGTACCTCGGTTGGAACAGTCGCCTTGCATCAAAAGGAAAAACCTCCCCGGCTGGATGATTTGGTTCCGGCTCATAACTATCCTCCATCTGTCGATCTCGTTATAGCGAAATGTCTAGCAAAATTGCCGCAAAATCGCTATCAATCTGCTAAAGAGCTGGCAATCGATTTAAGCAGAATCAGGGAGGGCAAAGACCTTCTGCACTATTCTTCGGCCCCACCTGGAGAGCAAGAAACAGTTCAGGAAG
>JADYXQ010000194.1 GCA_021772135.1 Candidatus Obscuribacter sp. | reverse complement strand
TTAACCTGTCTTTCCCACCATTCTTCAGCAGGGCGAGTCATGCCACCGCGTGGTGGTCTGACTGCAGCGTAGGTTTCTGCGTCGCCGGCATCCATGGAAAATTCAATTAGATCGACGCCGCATGCCAGCAAGCGATCAAGGCGGTCGCGGTCGCGCTTAACGGGCCCGAACATGCTGCCGTTGGTGTTGAGCCAGACGCGAGCACCTTTTGACTTGCCGTACTCGATCATGTCGACCATACCAGGGTGCAACATTGGTTCACCACCGCCGGTGCAGCGCATCCAGGCACCATATTTGCCACATTCGTCGGCAATGCTGTTCCACAGGTCAACCGGGAAAAGTTCAGCGCTGTTGTCTCTATAAAATTTTCTAATCTCGGAGTTGCCGTCGGTATAAGGGCACATTGGGCAGCCAAAATTGCATGGATATATGATCGATAGCACGACCATTAAAGGAAATAGCTCGGCGCTAGGACGTATGCCCTGCTTGTCTAAGCTGCTTTGAGTTCCATTTGAAATAGTTGCCATCTTGCCCCACCGATAAGTCAGATTAGATCATCCAATGTATGGGATAGCCGTGTCAACGAAAACAAGGCCAACAAATAGAATTGCAATGGAAATTGGTCTTATTGTCAGAGGAGGCGGAGTAAGAAATGAGCAACAATGACTTTCCGCCCGGATGGAACCAAGACCGCGTAGAAAAATTACTGGCCCATTACGAGCAAATGGATGACGACGTTATGGTGGCTGAAGATGAGGCTGCGTCTGAGCTATCTGGGCAGACTCTCATGGTCGTTCCGACACAATTTGTGTCAGCTATCAGAGAATTGATTGCGCGTGGTACTAGTTTGTAGAACGCGCTTTCATACGACTCTGCAAAATTTAGGCACAGGCCACTTCAATATGCGTGAACAGTGACGGTTTCTTTAGCCGCTCTTTGATTTCCTGTGGGCTAGCTGTCTCGAAAAATCCCTCTACGGCTTCTTTCAGATTGATCAGTGCTTCTTCAATCGTGGCCCCCTGGCTTGCAATATCCAGCTCTGTGCACAGCGAGACATAACCGTCGTCTTCCTGATTTAAAACTGCGCTTAATGGAATCATCTTCATTTTTCAATCATCCTATTTCACATAGACCAACAGCTCTTCTCTGCTCATATAGCCAGTTTAGACCAGGTTCCGCAAAACAAATTTCGGGCCAGAGACACTTTGTTACAATTACCATCATTTCGTGAAATCGCCTCGTAAGCTTGTCTTTAGCCTATCCGGAACATTAGAATTTAGCAATTTATTTGTTGCTAAAGACTAGGGCCATTGCTTTAGACTGTGGATACCGAAAACTTTAGAGGCGTAGTCTATGTGCGGCATTGCAGGAATATTCGGCTCTGGTGATCGCGATTTGGTTGAAATTATGCTCAACCAGCTGGTACACCGCGGGCCTGACGATGGTTTCATTGTGCATGAAGACAATTTTGCCATGGGTGCTCGCCGCTTAAGCATTCTTGACTTAGAAGGGGGCCGCCAACCACTATCTAATCAAAGCGGCTCGGTGTGGGCTTCTCAAAACGGCGAACTCTATAACTATCAAGCCAATCTGGAACTTTTACGAAAACGTCATCACCAGTTTGTAACCAGATGCGACACTGAAATTTTGCCGCATCTTTACGAAGAATTTGGCGAAGATTTCGTCGCCCATATCGATGGCATGTTCGCTGTAGCCATTTGGGACACGGCGAAAAATCTAGGCGTCCTCGCCCGCGACAGACTGGGAAAAAAGCCTCTTTATTACACACAAATTGGTGATGTGCTTTATTACGCATCTGAAATCAAGTCGCTGCTGCAAGTGCCGGGATTCAAGCGTAGTGTCAATCTAGAGGCTCTGCACCATTACCTCAGTTTTAAACATGTACCTTCTCCGCAAACAATTTTTGACGGCATTCATTGTTTGCCGCCGGCTCACTATCTGGTTTACAAGCGCGGTCAAACCCTTAAGCCTGTTCGTTATTGGGACCTATCGTTCAAGACCGATCAAGAGCTGGCACAGCTTGATGAAAGTGCTCTAGTTGATATTTTCCTCGATAAATTCAGGCAAGGCATTGCCAAAAGAGTGATAGCCGATGTGCCTATTGGTTTCTTCCTCAGCGGAGGCCTTGATTCCAGCCTGGCTACGGCCGTGGCTGCCGAGTCTTCCAGTGACCCGATTAAGACTTTCACGTTGACCTATAAAGGTGATTCAAGCACCGCCGGTAAAGACTTAGATAAAGAGTGCGCTAAGTTTGTGGCGGGCAAATATAAGACCGAGCATCACGAAGAAACTGTTGAATTTAGTCAGTTTCCAACAAACATCAAGAAAATTATTCGTTGCTTCGATGAACCATTTTCAGGCACTGTTTCAACTTATTTTCTGGCCCCATTGATCAGACAAAATGTCACTGTCGCAATCTCAGGCGATGGTGCCGATGAGCTTTTTGGCAGTTATCTTTCTCACCGTCTGGCCTTTCCCCTGGCTCAATTGCCCGACTATTTGAAGACGCAAGACAGCAATGTGCTCAAGCCATTCGATACGCAAGTAGATTATTTGCAAAATCTTTTTGACCCAAACGATTGGGCCTGGCGCTCTAAGCTCTTTGTCTTGAGCGATGAAGCCAAGGCTGATTTGTATTCTTCAACTATTGCGGAGAAGATGTCAAAATTTAGTTCGAAACTACTATTGCGCGATGATTTTTCTAAGTTGACCGCTAATTCAAATGATGCACTCAACCGAGTACTCGAAGCCGAATATAAAACAATATTTCCCGACCAGGTGCTGGCATTCGTAGATCGCCTGAGCATGGCCCATTCGCTCGAAGTGCGCAGCCCTTATCTTGATACCGATGTAGTGGAATTTGTCGCTTCACTACCCGGCAATCTCAAAATCAAAAATGGTGAAACCAAATATCTGCTCAAGCAGGCGGCTTTGCGCTTCTTGCCTGAAGAGATGGTCAAACGAAAAAAAGAAGGTTTTGTCATGCCGATTACCGATTGGCTGCTCAAAGACTTGCAAGACTATGTGCGTGAAACCTTGAGCCCAAGCCGGTTGTCTGCCCATGGCTTATTCGACAGCGCCAAAGTACAAGCATTGATGAATCAAATTTACAGCAATGATTCAGACTACCGTGAAGTCAATAAAATCTACGCTCTACTGGTCTTTCAAGAGTGGTACGACATTTATATGGCCAGCAGCAAGGCTGTCGAT
>JADYXQ010000193.1 GCA_021772135.1 Candidatus Obscuribacter sp. | reverse complement strand
TCGAAGATTCAATCAGCGCAACATTTGGAAAAGCCTCATTAGGGCTTGCTCTTCTGCAAAACCTACTAAATTAGCTGAGCTAACTGGATAGGCAAATTTCAAACTCAAAAGTAGACTGGTCAACTACTAATACTCTGGCAGCTATCTATTTAATCCACACAGTCAATGAACACTAGTTTTACCAATCAATCACACTTCAGGTTGACACAAAAGTTTTCTACTAAACGCACTATGCATTCGTGCTTGGGCGACATTGCATAGATCGCTCAATTGAATAGAATCGTAAGGAGCGCTAGCCAAGCCGAAGTGAAACAAGGGTCTCAGGTACTCAAGCTGGGGCGCAAGCTTGGGCAAAGTTTCTCTAATGCGCCTTACAAATGTGACTGCTCGCTCAGAAGTAACATTTGGCAGTAATATGGCAAATCCGCGGTCACCAAAATGGCCCAAAATATCTACTTCACGCTTGTTTCGTTCTAAGACTTCGAGCATTGCACGAAGCGCTGGCAAAGGCATTAAGTCATCAGCATTTTCGCCAAGACTTATGGTAAAGACAGCCAATGTAAATTGCGAATTCAAGTCGCGGGCTCTGGCAAATTCTTGCCCGAGCATATAGAGAAATAATCGATTGTCGCAAATTTCGGTATCACGATTTAACAGCGGTTGCACAGCGGTGCTAATAAACGATGAATCATAGTGAACCGAATCATTATTCAAACCAACTCTATAAAAATTACTTTTATCATGACATATGGGAGACTTGCGAACGGAATCGATTCGATCTAATGGCAATTGTAAAACTTTCCCACTTGGAGAAAGCAGCAACCCGATTTGCAACATCCTGGCTGCGATCATCACCCATTCGCTTCTCGTAAGACTGCAGCGTTCCGCCACTTCCGACAAGCTTAGCGTCCCATATACGTTGCCGTAAAACTCAATCGATTTTGCTGACAAATGAAAATTCGACAATAGCGAGATGCTCGGCAAATCGCTTACGGCATGCCTCTTCGCCCTTGTAAGAATAGAATCACCGTCGATACCATGTTTTTCTAAAAAGCGTAGGCTTTCGACGTAGAGCTTACCTCTCTCCACAATAGTGCGTGTCTCTTCTTGAACATTCACACCTTGGGGCTGTTTACCTTCGAAAAAACTCAACTTACCTACGGTCCAACTGAATAGATCAATGAGCGCTTCATCACCACGGTAAATAGGTGATGAAGCGAACAAAGGCTTGCCCAAGCCAATTTCTATAACAACATTGAATGAGCCGGAGGCAACCTCAAGGTGCCCTGTAGCCTCATTCTGTGCAAGAATTTCAAGTAAGTATGCCATGGGCTTGTCACTTAAGTTGCCCTCCAATAGCTGAACCAAAGGCGGAACACCAAAGCGTGCCGTGTTTTTCCTCGCACCAGAAATGTGCAAGCCGTGTGATGGAAAATTATTACTCGAATGTAGGCTCTCACTACTCATATAAACCTGCCACCACGCTTGGTTGCTCTAAAGAATTTGCGACACATTCGATTCTACAAAATGTTTTGTGACAAAAGCATATCAAGCTTGCTTAAATCACAAAACATACGCCAGTACCGCAGGTGAAACTGAAAGAACAAAGCAAATAAGCCAAATCAGTAAAGCTCTATCAATAAGCAATAGCGCCTCTCTAATGCCATGGGCCGTCGGCGCAGGTCCATCACCCAACACCGGTCGATCCTTGGTCACGCCACCGTATTGAGCGCTGCCACCCAATGAAACCGCTAAAGCACCTGCTCCACTAGCCATCACCGGGCCAGCGTTAGGGCTATACCACCTGTTTCCCTGCTTACGCCAGCAAATAATTGCCCGGGTGAAATCTCCAGCCAGAGCATATGAAATCGCTGTCAGCCGGGCAGGAACATAGTTCAAAAAATCATCAAATTTGGCTGCCGCCCAACCAAAGTAGATATAGCGAGCATTGCGGTAACCCCACATAGCATCTAATGTATTGACCAATCTGTGCAAAATTGCACCTGGGGCGCCCAGAAGAGCAAACCAGAAAAGGCTGGCAAAAATGCCGTCACTGCCATTTTCAAGCACAGATTCGATGGCAGCTTTACAAACCTGCGATTCAGTTAGATCGCTTACGTCGCGACTGACAATTCTTCCGACGTAATTTCTGGCTTGGGCAAGATCATTTATTTGCATCGCCTGGAAAACTTGCTCAGCATGCTGTCTTAAACTGCGTCTGCCGATGGTAAAGTACAAAACCAGAGAATCAAAAGCAAAATGTAAAATTGCGTTATGACCAAGAACAAAATCAATCAGTGCGACCAGTGCCACCACCGGTAGGACTGCTAGAATCAAAGCCGCTGTACCCCTGAGTTTCAATGAACCGGCGCTTGACTGATTATGTAGCAGACCTTCAAAAGCTTGCGACAGGTTTCCAAAACCCACCAGCGGATGGAAACGAGAACATTCTCCTACCAGAGAATCGAGTACCAATGCCGTAACAATCTCACCAAATAGAACAACACCGTTTTCGATAGACACCTCTCTGTAGTGAAGACCACCATGTTAAAGAACGCGCTCATGATTCAAGGAACCACTTCAAACGCGGGAAAAAGCATTCTAACAGCCGGTCTTTGTCGCTTGCTGAAAAATCGTGCAGTGAATGTAGCACCATTTAAACCACAAAACATGGCTCTCAATAGTTTTGTCACCATCGGCGGCGGCGAGATTGGACGGGCGCAAGTGCTACAAGCCTTTGCCTGCGGTAAAGAACCTCACACTGATATGAATCCAGTCTTGCTAAAGCCCACAACCGACACCGGCTCCCAAATAATTTTAAACGGTCAGGTTATAGCTCAAATGGGCGCACGTCAGTATCATCAATTTAAATCCAAATTACTCAATCCGGTCTGTGAGGCATTCGCAAGGCTTGCAGCGCAACATCAATTTATTATGATCGAGGGAGCAGGCAGCCCGGCTGAAATAAATTTGCGCGAAAACGACATTGCCAATATGGGATTTGCAGAGGCTATCGATTGCCCTGTTCTTCTGGTGGCTGACATCGAAAGAGGAGGAGTATTCGCCCATCTGTACGGAACATTCGCCTTATTGTCACAATCAGAACAGCAAAGAATACGCGGCTTTATCATCAATCGATTTCGCGGTGATGTCTCTCTATTGAAGTCAGGAATTGACTGGCTGCATGAAAAGACCGGTAAGCCTACATTAGGTGTTGTACCTTTTTTAAACAATCTTCGCTTAGATGCGGAAGATAGTTTATCGCGGAATAGCTCGACTAAAAGTACAGAAGAGGGCTCTAAAAAATTTCGCATATCAGTGCTGGTCACGCCCAAAATGTCCAATGACTCCGACATCGAGCCGCTCTTAGCCAATCCAGATATTGCCGTCGAATTTGTGGGCGACGGAAAAGCAATTGAAGCTTGCGACCTCATAATTTTGTGTGGAAGTAAATCAGTGCGCTCTGACCTGGCATACATTAGAAGCCAGGGTTGGATCGACGAAATTCATAGACATCTGCGCTATGGTGGCAAATTAATCGGCATTTGCGGCGGCTTTCAAATGCTTGGAAAAACTATTAGCGATCCTTCAGGTGTTGAATCAGTGGCCGGATGCTCGGATGGCTTAGGTTTACTAGACTTGCATACTGAAATAAAATCATCAAAAATCTTGAAAAGAGTTTCAGGCAAGTTGTGCCTTGAAGATGCTCTGATTGAAGGGTACGAAATTCATATGGGTCAATCTCAGGGCAGCGCTCTCGAAAATCCGGCAGTGGTCACCGAATATGGCAGAGATGGAGCAATGTCTAATGATAATCAAATTATGGGTACTTACATACACGGTATTTTTGATCGTAAAGAAACACTACAGGCGGTATTAAGATGGTGCGGATTTAACAAGCACCAAGCTTTTGATTTTCAACTCTTTCGTGAAAGTCAGATTGAAAGGCTTGCCGACTGCTTGAGCGACAATCTTGAGCTAAACCTCATTTTCCCAGATCAGGGGGCGTTAGCTAGCGCTACTTGCTCAAGTAATTTCTAATCAGATTTTTGCCAGGTATCTCACGTTGAGAATCTTCACTAGATATGCGACCATGAGCAAGTGATCAAGTTCTAAGTGATTGTCGCAAACGGGCAAGCAAATGAGTGGGCTAGCAATAGAAGTAACAACTGAGCAACAGGCCGCTAACAGGTTGCCACACATTCTATTTTTATGTCACGCAGATACAGATCTAAACTGCATTATTAACGCATCAGTCCACTCCGGCAGCAAGTTCCCCAGAATTTCGGGCACGAATTTATCTAGACTGGCACAGAAGCAAAACTTAGAAGACTTTGTTCAGAACAAACTGTGTGACATCGACATACTGATAATTCGAATTCTTGGCAAACCAGGCAACGTCGAGAACCTCAGCGCAATTGTTGCCCAAGCAAAAAAAATAGGCGTTCAAATTATTTGCCTGAGCGGTACTGGCGAAATACAACCAGAGCTGGCACTTCTATCTACAACCGAGCCCGCTTTACTGCTAGAAGCATCAGCATACTTTATGGCAGGTGGCTCGGCCAATATGGCCAATTTAGTCAAATATTTGTGCAATAAACTTCTTATGACCGCATATGAATTTGCACCACCAGCACCACTTGCTCAACATGGCATTTACCATCCTCTTTACGACGATAGTTTCGACGTTGAAGAATTTCTCAAGAAAAACATCAACAAGACAACTATCGGCGTAGTTTTCTATCGCGCGCACTATTTAGCAAACAACCTTTCATTCATTGACGCCCTGGTAGATACCTTCGCCGCCAGTGATATCGCAGTATTACCAGTATTCACATCATCGCTCAAAGATACGAACAAAGGCGAACGACTGCCGCTGGCTTTTAAAAACTTCTACTTAAATGGTCAAGTCGCCGTCGACTGCATCATCAGCCTCACATCGTTCGCAATGGGCTCTGTAAATCCTGATGGACCAACCATGAGCGGTTGGTCGGTAGAACTACTACAAGAACTGAATATTCCTGTAGTGCAAGCCGTAATCAGTTCTATGTCCGAAAAAGCCTGGCTTGAATCGACTCGAGGCCTGAGCAACATTGATACGGCCATCAGTGTTGTCATGCCTGAATTTGACGGCAGAATCTGTTCAGTACCTATTGCATTTAAACGCGAAGAAGATTTTGATGGTTTCTCCCTCAATATCTGCGATGGCAATTTGGAGAGAATTGAGGCGCTGGCCTCTTATGTTGCCAAACTTGCCAAACTAAAGTCTTTAGCTAACCATGAAAAAAGAATTGCATTCGTATTGAGCAATTCCTCAAGTAAAGCTTCTCAAGTCGGCGGAGCAGTTGGTTTAGATTCAGCAGCCTCACTATTGAATTTTCTGCAAGAACTGAAAGCGCTCGGCTACAAAGTAGGCGACCTACCTGAGAGCAGCGATCAGTTAATGCACAATCTAATTGACTGTGGCACTTACGATCAGACTCAATTAACCCAAGAGCAATGCGAAAAAGCTCTGGCGAGAATTAGGCCAGATGCCTATCAAACCTGGTTTGACCAAATACCGCTGACGCAACAACAAGAAATTGTTTCGCAATGGGGTGAGGCCCCAGGTACAGCCTACCTTGATGATGGTGAGCTGATCATCACCGGCCTGCGTTTCGAAAACGTTGTCATTCTAATTCAACCGCCACGTGGCTACGGCATGGACCCCCAAACCATCTACCACCAGAGTGATCTGGTTCCAACCCATCACTACATTGCCGTTTATCGCTACATTCAGGAGATTTTCTCGGCCCATGCCATAGTGCATATGGGCAAGCACGGCACTTTAGAGTGGCTTCCCGGTAAAAGTGTCGGACTGTCAAATCAATGTTTTCCTGACATAACTCTTGCAGATATGCCACTGTTCTACCCTTTCATCATCAATGACCCGGGAGAAGGTTGCCAGGCCAAGCGTAGAAGCCACGCGGTCATAATTGACCATCTCACACCGCCCATGACCACAGCTGACACCTACGGCCCCCTGGCGAAGCTTTCGCAACTTGTTGACGAATACTATCAATTAGAAATTGTGGATCCCTGCAAATTGCCACTTCTCCGCGATCAAATCGTGGCACTAATTGACGAAGTCAATTTTAAACACGATCTGGCGGCCTTTTTGGAAAGTGAAATAGCCGAACATCATCAAGAACAAGGTCATACGGGGTCAGATCTACCCAATTTGGCTCAAACACTAGACACCATGAATGGTGCCGAGTTTTCACATTTAGTTCAAGAAATCGATGGGTATTTGTGTGAGCTTGGCAGTGCGCAGATACGCAGCGGCCTGCACATTCTTGGCTCTAAACCCGAGGGTCAAGATTTGATTGACCTTGTCATATCAATCGTTCGCATTGATAGCCCTGGTGTTGTCGGTCTACAAAAAAGCCTGGCCGCACTATTTGGTTTAAAAATCGCTGATTTGCTCAAACATCCAGGCACTAAATTATCGCTATTATTATTGAATGACGATTTTCTGCCGCGCTTTCCAACAAAGCTAGTCACAGCGGGTGACCTTCTAGAGCTAATTGAAGAACTTTCACAATGGCTGATTCAGACCCTTTGGAATTGCCAGTTTAGATTAGAAAACGTAGAAGCCATAGTGTCTGACCTGGCCAGTTTATTGCTGACAAATTTCGCCCTGGTAGTAGAAGCGCAAGAGCTTGAAAATGTTTCGCAGGTTTTGAGTTTTATCTGCCGCAAACTAATTCCTGATCTTGAAGCCACTGAAATGGAATTTACAAATTTGGCCGGCGCATTAGCCGGTCAATATGTTCCGGCGGGTCCAAGCGGGGCTCCAACTCGAGGCATGGCCAATATTTTGCCCACCGGCAGAAATTTCTATGCCATAGATCCATCTACCCTGCCCTCACAATCAGCTTATCTTGTCGGTCAATCACTGGCAAATGATGTGCTAAAGCATTACAAAAACGAGACCGGAGCGTATCCTGAGAGCGTCAGCATCAGTGTCTGGGGCACCAGCGCCATGAGAACTCATGGAGACGATGTGGGAGAAATCCTTCACCTTCTCGGGGTCAAACCAGTTTGGCAAGAAGAAAATCGGCGCGTTAGCGATCTGGAAATAATTAGCCTTGAGTCTCTCGGTAGGCCAAGAATAGACGTCACTGTGCGAATTAGTGGTTTCTTTAGAGACGCTTTTCCAAACTTAATTGAACTAATCGACAAAGCTGTGCTGCTCGTTGCCTCTCTGGACGAACCGCTGGAAAAAAACTTTGTGCGCAAACACTATATGCAATCTTTGCAAACAAAACTTGACTCAGGTTATAGCCTCGAAGAAGCGCAAAGACAGAGCAGTTTAAGGGTTTTTGGGTCAAAGCCAGGAAGCTACGGTGCCGGCATTCTGGCACTAATTCAGGAAGGCAACTGGACCAATATCGACGACTTTGCCAAAACTTTTATCAACTGGGGTGGCTATGCATATGGCCAATCGGTGAACGGCATTGACGCTAGAGACGAATTTTCAGACCAGCTTTTGAAAGTTGAGATTGCCATACACAATCAGGACAATCGCGAGCACGACATTTTCGACAGTGACGATTATTTTCAATTTCACGGCGGATTGCTTGCCACTATAAAAAGCCTGAGTGGTCGAGAAGCGAAAGGGTACTTTGGTGATGCCAGTAATCCGGAAAATGTCAAAGTCAGATCTCTAAAGGCTGAAGCACTGCGAGTATTTCGCTCAAGAGTAATCAATCCGAAGTGGCTTGAAAGTATAAGACAGCACGGCTACAAAGGTGCTCTCGAAATGTCAGCCACCGTAGATTATCTTTTTGGCTTTGATGCCACTGCCGGTACCATGGAAAAATGGATGTATGAAGATTTGGCAGCAACTTATGCCATCAACAACGAAAACAATTCATTTATTAAGCAGAGCAATCCCTGGGCCCTAAAAGCAATCACTGAGCGACTGCTGGAAGCCGCTCAGCGAGGGCTCTGGCAAGATCCGGAACGCGAGACTATTGAGAGTCTCGAAAAGATACTGCTCGACATAGATGATTGTTTAGAAGGACGTCAATCAAATCTGGAGGCTTTGCAAAATGCTCAGTAAAGCCAGGTCTGCCAACTTAAATACTTACTCTTACACTTATCCACTGTCTGCAATTGTTGGTCAAGAAGACCTTATACAGGCACTTATTCTCATTGCTGTCGAACCTTCCATGGGCGGTCTACTAATATCGGGAGAAAAGGGCTGTGCCAAAAGCACTGCCAGCCGCGCTCTAGCAAACCTGCTTCCCGAAAAAGCGGTAAACACAGACTGTAAACATGCGTGCGATGGCCATGAGCCCATCGCCGGCTGTCTGGCTGACCACAGTCAACCATTAACCAACCGTCGAGCGCCATTCATCAATCTACCAATTGGAACCTCTGAAGACAGATTAACGGGATCAATTGACCTAGATTCAATTTTAAGGACCGGCTCGAAAGCCTTGCAGCCCGGACTGCTGGCCGCCGCCGATGGTGGCATTCTTTACATTGATGAAGTCAATCTCCTGGCAGATCATTTAACAGACCTGCTTCTTGATTGCGCTTCAATGGGACGAGTATTTTTAGAAAAAGACGGCTTTAGTCTCAGTTACAAAAGTCAGTTTTCGCTCGTTGGCACCATGAATGATGAAGAAGGTCAGCTGCGGCCGCAAATATTAGATAGATTCGGCCTGTCCATTCGCGTTAAAGCTCCTGGCTCAGCCGAAGAACGAGCCGAAGTGATCGATAGAAGATTAAACTTCGAGGCCGCGCCTGAAAAATTTGCCTCCAAATACGAAGCAGATGAGCAGCATTTGCGCGCGAAAATTATAGAGGCCAAAGCCAACCTTGCGAGCGTACCGATTACCAGGGAATGTCGTATTTTCATTGCACAGCTTTGCCTCGAGTCAAAGATACAAAGTCTTCGCACAGACATAGTTACCGCAAAAGCAGCACGCGCTCTAGCCGTACTAGACTCGCGCTCAGTGATCACAAGCGATGACATTTTAAAAGCCTGTACCTTTACCTTACCGCACAGACAAAAAAACAAAGAAGGCACTAATGCAAATAACAAATCTGCCGAAAGAGACAAGTCAAAAATAAGCTTCTCAGCACCAGACCAAAGCTCAAAAGAGCAAAATGCACGGGATCAAACTACACACGATCAAACTAAACAATCAGAGACTCACTCTGGAAATACAGCTCCTGATTACTCACCAGATTTATCGAAAAAAGGCGACACTAAAGAAGGTGAACAAAAAGATTCTCAGCAGCAAAGATCTACAGTTTATTTATCGCAAACTGAGCCAGATTGTACGAGCAAAATAGCTCTACTGAGCAAAGATGGTGGGCTAGTCGGCAAGCGATCAAGTTCGACAAGCAGCGAAAAGGGCACTGTTATTGGTAGTTTCAAAAGCGAGACACCGACAAGCTTAGCGGTGCTGCCTAGTATTTTGCAGGCGGCGCAAAGAGCACCAGGCACCAAGATTGCTTTGATCAAAGAAGATCTCCATCAGCAGAAGTTTTGTCGCACGACGCAGAGCCTGATCATTTTGGCAGTTGACTGCTCTGGCTCACTAGGGGCAAAAGAACGCGCGCTTGCAGTCAAAGAAGCAGCCCTGGCACTGTTAAATGATGCTTATCGCAAACGCGATATGGTCTCTATTGTCACCTTCAATAATGACAGCGCTAATGTTGTGGTCGAGCCGACACGCTCGTCTGCTGATATTAAAGATAAGCTGCAAAATGTAAGCAGTGGCGGTAAAACTCCTCTGGCAGACGGGCTAAGTGTCAGCCTCAAGCTAGCTTTGAATGCCAGGCGACTGCACAAAATTGTTCCGCTGGTTGTGGTCATAAGTGATGGTAAAGCTAACGTATCCGGCAAAGAAGGCGGCGACCCCTGGGCCGAGAGCTTGAGTATCGCCGAACAATTCAACCAATTAGCCATTCCCTGCTTGATGATCGACACCGAGGAAGGCTCGTACTTAATGGAGCGAATGAAAGTATTGAGCACTGCGGCTAATGGCGAGTATTTAAAACTTAGACAAGTAACGGGCGAAAATTTGACAATAAAAATAAAAGAGCGATTGCTCACTGGAAAAAACTAAAATGAACAAGGGTAAGGTTTATCTGATCGGCGTTGGTCCTGGAGACCCTGAGCTTCTGACACTCAAGGCTGTCCGTATACTGGCGAAAGTCGACATCGTTTTGATTGACAGTCTTGTAGAACACAGCATTCGACATTTTTTGCGGCCGCAGGCTCAAGTCATAGAAGTCGGAAAAAGAGGCGGCCAGCCGTCCACCGACCAAGCAGAAATCAATCAAATGCTCGTTGAATACGCCAGGCAAGGTCTACTCGTAGCAAGAGTGAAAGGAGGCGATCCTTTCATTTTTGGTAGAGGCGGCGAAGAGCTGGCAGTGCTTAACGATGCCGAAATCGAAACAGAAGTGTTGGGGGGTCTCACAGCTGGTATTGCACTTCCAGGCAATCTTCAAGTACCGCTTACCCACAGAGACCTGGCAAAAGGAGTTAGTTTCATATCAGGCTGCAATAAAACTTTCGACAATGACTATCAATGGCACGAGCTTATTTCGCTCAATCATACCCTTGTAATTTACATGGGTTTGAACAAAGTGCAAGACATCGCCGACGCGTTAATTGCCTCTGGAATGGCCCGAGGAACGCCGGCTATGGCAGTTCAAGACGGCTCACTGGCCACAGAAAAAGCAGTATTTGCACCATTGTTGCATCTGGCAAGAGCGATAAAGCAAGAGCAGCTTCAAAGCCCCACACTGATTGTCATCGGTGAAGTTGTGGCACTGTCTCCACACTGGGACGAAGAAAATATTGCTCAAGCACTGTACGGTGCCAATATTCTGGTGGAAGCTGCACGATGATTCAATGTATAGGCGTGGGGCCAGGTAGCCTTGACTATTTGACCATGAAATCTCTTGCTTTAATTAGTGAAGCTGACGTAGTAGCAGGCTTCGATTCTGTACTGAATGTGATATCTCCAGTGATACCACCACAAGCGCAAATCGTGACCATGAATTATTCGAACCAAGTGCAGAAACTAAGTTCTGTGGCTGAGTCACACCGCCTTGGCTTGCGCTGTATCGTAGCCTTTATGGGAGACATTCACTTCAGCGGCTTTCAATATCTAGAGCGTGTAGAAAACGCTTGTGGACACCCGGTGGAGACCATTCCTGGAATATCATCATCTCAGCTTCTGGCATCAAAAGCCAAAATATGCTTTGACGAAACTACTTTCATTACGTTTCACCGCAGAGGTGATCTTGACCCTTTTCGTCGCCACCTGGTGCGGGTCTTAGAAGACAATCGCAATGCCATTATCCTACCGCGACCATATGATTTTATGCCAGTAGAGATTGCCCAGTATTTGCTCGACAATGGTATCACCGGCACACAGCAAATTGAAATTTGGGAGAATCTATGCGGCCTTGAGACGAGCTGGAGCGGCTCTGTTACAGAATTAGCTGCAGAGTCTAGAGTTTTCAGTGATATGACTATTTGCCTTGTCCGCAGTCTGACAAAATTCCCGTCTCAACTTTAGGCAAAACATGAAAACCGAAATCATAGTTGTTGGACATGGCTCAAAAGACCCTGAGGCTCTCATAGAATTTGAGCTGACAGTAAAACTTATGCAAGAGAGACTGGCTAAAAGTCAAACGGCCCTAGCCGATTTTGAATCTACAGAATTGAAGATTTCTGCAGCATATTTAGAATTTGCAAAACCTGACATCAGTGAGGCCGTAGACCATGCCATTGCTGAAAAAGCTGGCAGAATTATTATCGTTCCAGCTTTACTTATGGCGGCTACTCATGCGAAAAATGACATGCCTGCGGAGCTGGCAGCCCTGAGAGTGCGGCATCCAAATATCGAAATTAAATTTGCTGCTGCCATGGATTTGCATCCGAACCTATTGCAGCTCTGTCAGGAGCGAATTATTGCAGCCGAAGCCAACACAACAAAAATAATTCCCAGAAGCGATACCTGTCTGGTGCTAGTCGGCCGCGGAACTTCTGATTCAGACGTCAACGCTGATATCAGCAAATTGGCACGCATGCTTGAAGAAGGCATGGGCTTTGGTGCCAGTTACGTTTGCTTTACCGGCACCGCATCACCTTTAACCGAAACCGGGCTGGAAGAAGCGACAAAATTGGGCAAAAAAAGACTGCTAGTAATGCCCTATCTATTATTCACCGGAGTACTCTACAAACGAGTGATCACGGCATGCAGCTCCATGAGCCAAAAATGGCAAAAGCGAAAAAATGCCCAGTCAGACTTTCTAATGCCTGAGCTACTGTTGGCAAATTACCTTGGCCCAGATCAAAAGGTTGCTGACGTCTTCCTTGAACGGTCGCTGGAAGGCCATTTAGGCAAGGCCCACATGAATTGTTCACTCTGCAAATACAGGGTGCAAGTAGTCGGTTATGAAAATCAAGTAGGCCAGCCTCAAGTCTCGCACCATAAAAAAATTGCTCAAATAGAATCAGCCACAGCTGCATCATTGAAACCAAAACCTTATACACCACATCCCATTGAGAGTGAAAGTTTTCGCCTTATTGCTGCGGCACGAGATTGGTCAAATGTGCCACCAGATCTTTTGTACATTGCACAGCGACTGGCCCACACCTCAGGAGATTTAAACGCTGCAGACGATTTGTTTGTTTCACCAGGCGCTCCTGCCATTGGCAGCAAAGCATTGTTACGCTGTCGGCGCATTGTTTGTGATGTGTCAATGGTGCAAAGCGGATTAAAACGCTTGCTGATTGATCAGCTCGAAATATCCACCTGGTGCGGCGTGCACGATCGTGAGACCGCTCTTCGCGCAGAAGCCGAAAGCCGTAAGGGAGCACAAGTAACTCTTAGTGCTATGGGCATACGCCGCGCCTGGGAATTATTTGGCAACGACCTGGTTCTGGCAATTGGTGATGCACCAACAGCGGTGATGGAAACTATTCGATTAATTCGAGAGTTTAATTGGCGACCGCAACTAGTAATTGCACTGCCTGTCGGTTTCGTTGGCACCAGGGAGTGCAAAGAAGAATTAAAACAAACCTTCCAGATATCTAGAATTACCAATAGCGGAACCCGTGGCGGCTCACCATGGGCAGCATGCGTAGTTAATGCGCTGATGATAAATGCCGTCAATGGGTTGACCGAGCCCAGCAATGAAAAAATCTTGCAATAAAAAGGTCTGCAATGAAAAATAAAATGCAAACTGAATATGACTTAGCAGTTTTAGCCGAGAACGGCTTAAGACGAGGCCGCACCACAGGTAGCTGTGCAGCCGCCGCGGCTAAAGCAGCACTGATCAAACTGCTCACTAACGAAACTGTGAGCAACGTGCACGTTACATTACCAAATCGGCAAGAATATCTAAAAATTCCAGTAGCAGCGGCCCAGAGGCTTGGTCAAGACAGTGCTTCGGCACAAGTAACAAAATATGCGGGTGATGATCCTGACTGCACCGACGGTGCCTTAATCACAGCCACAATAGCACGCAGTAGCTTACCTGGTATGCGTCTTTATGCTGGTGCCGGAGTGGGAACGGTAAGTAAGCCCGGCCTGCGAATTTCAGTTGGGCGACCAGCCATTAATCCCGTTCCAGAAAAAATGATCTTAGACGCCCTAAACGATGTGCTACTAGATTTAGATTTACAGCCAAGCTATCTACCAGGTTTAGAGATCACAATCAGCTGCCTGGACGGGGAAATTATTGCCAAGAAGACCTTTAATCAAAAACTTGGCATCATTGGCGGTATATCCATTCTCGGCACTACCGGCATCGTCGAGCCGCTGTCTCTGGCAGCTTATGAAGCTTCCGTAGAATTATATGTGCGCTCTGCCTGTGCCGCTCGACCCGAAAGTTTAGCTTTTTTACCTGGAAATATTGGCCTTTCATATTGTCGCCAGAATCTGCAATTGCCGGCAGATCAAATGGTGCATATTTCAAATTTTTTGGGAGCGGCAATCAGTGCCCTGACCACCTACTGCCATGAGACAAACTTTGCCATAAAAAATCTGCACATTGTTGGCCATCCGGGAAAACTAGCAAAAGTTCTAAATGGCTCTTTCAATCTTCACTCGAGCAAAAGTGAGATGGCCATGTCTGTCATTGCGGCAGAAGCGTCTTCTATGGGTATTTGCCGTGATCTGTGCGCCAGGTTGGCCCAAGCCAATACTGTAGAACACTCCATCGAAATTATGGCTGAATCTCGCCTGGCAGCAGAGTTTTGGCAGCATGTTGAAAATGAAATTGCTGAGCAGCTGCAGTCGCACGCCGCTCTGCAGCCTTTATCGAAAATTGATTTTATAAAAGTGAAATTGCTCGCGATGAACTCGCGTCTTCTTGGTGAACCATAATGCTAAATAATGAAGCGCAGAAAACCGGAAAATTAATTGGCATCGGAGTTGGTCCTGGTCCTGCCGGCCTTATTCCGGTGGCGGCGGTCAACGCCATTTCTGTCGCCGATATTGTTTATGCTCCCAGAGCCAAAGAATCGCTAAATTCTGTAGCCAAACAATGCATTGCTGATTTGCGCGTTCCGCCAGACAAAATTCGCGAAATTCTCTACAACATGGAGACAGATAGGAGCTGCCTTCAGACCTGCTACGAAAACTTAGCACAAGAAATAGCAGCAGAAATTGCCGGCGGAAAAACTGTAGTTTATCTGACCATTGGCGACACGCTCACTTACTCAACTTATGGCTATATGCTGCAAGCACTGCTGGCTTTTGCACCTGAAATTGAACATGCAACCATACCTGGTATTACAAGCTATGCTGCTGTAGCGGCGGCAATTGATTGGCCACTCGGACAGGGCAAAGAGCGCACGCTGATTTTACCTTGCCCCAACAGCATCAGTGAATTGCAAGCAGAAATAGAAAATCATGATGTAATTGTTTTGATGAAAATTGGCCACCGGCTGCCAATGGTGCTCAAATTAATTGATCAACTAGGAATTGCTTCACTGTGCGGCTTTGCCAGTCGCCTGGGCTTTGAAAACGAACTGATCATACCAAGACTAACTGAATGCGCAAAGATGCTCCAATCATCGTTGCCTGATGATGCGAGCAATTATCTGAGCACCATGTTGATCAGAAAAACACCATTCTTCTTTCACTCAGAAGCTTCCCACTAAGGCTTATCTAAAGGTAAATGACAGAATGAAAGTGTTTTTTATAGGCGCAGGGCCAGGAGCGGAAGACCTGATCACCATTCGTGGAGCAAAGCTTCTGCAAAGCGTGGAGATTGTGATGTACGCGGGCTCTCTAGTACCTAGGGTAATCTTAAAATATTGTCGCTCGAACGTAAAAATTCACAATACGGCATCGCTTTCTCTAGACAAACAAGTTGATATTTTCAAGGCAGCTAAGGCTCACGATTTAAATATTGCCCGCTTACACTCAGGAGACCCGGCCATTTATGGCGCCATGGCCGAACAAATAGAATGGCTTAAAAAGCTAGAAATCGAATACGAAATTACTCCAGGTGTTTCATCTTTTACTGCCGCAGCGGCAGTACTTAAAACTGAGCTGACTAAGCCTGAAGTCTCACAAACCATCATTCTCACCAGAGTGTCCGGCAGGGCATCTAAAGTTCCTGAACTAGAATCATTGGAAAAACTGGCCAGCCACAAATCGACCATGTGCATATTTCTTTCAGGGCGCCAATTACCCGAAATCGTCTCTACTTTGCTGCAATTTTACCCAGGCAAAACGCCGCTAGCGCTGGTTCAGAAGGCTAGCTGGAATGTTGGTGAAAAAATTCACCGCAGTGAGCTTGAAACCCTGTTAAGCGAAATCAAATTGGACGACTGGGAATTGACCAGTATGCTCATTGTGGGCGACGTACTCGGCGACGAGCTGCCTGTAGAATCTAAATTATATTCCGGGCAATACTCACACCGCTTTCGCCAAGCTGAGAGCTTAAAATGAGCGTAGATCTCGGCATTTTTATTTTGAGAAAATCAAGCCTTAATCTGGCTGAAGACTTAGCCGCTGCATTGAGTGGAAAAATATATTTCGCCAATAGTGAACCGAAGAAATATTTTCGCAGCCTATTCAAAACACACTCGCTATGGCTTCTGGTGATGGCTACAGGCATTGCCGTGCGTTTCGTCGACGGTCTTCTTGTGGATAAAATGACAGATCCTGGAGTCGTGGTTTGCGATGAAGCTTTTCGCTTTGCCATAGCCCTCACTGGTGGGCACGAAGGAGGCGCAAACGACCTTGCCTATAAAGTCTCAGCAACTGTCTCAAGCATTCCTGTGATCACCACGGCTACAGAAGCACTTAAGTGCCTCACCATAGGCATTGGAACAAGAAAAGGGGTTTCAGTAGCACAGATAGCTAATGCTATTGACCTAGCTCTGGGAGAGCGCAAATTAGCCGAAGTTAGGCAGCTGGTGACAGTAGATTTGAAAAAAAATGAAGGCGCGATATTGGCCTATTCACAAGAAAACAAAATTCCCATTCAGATTTTTGCCGTCTCTGACTTGATCGCTCGTCCTTTTGCCGGTCAGCTGTCAACCTGGGTCGAACAAACAACTGGAGCTGCAGCGATTTGCGAACCCTGTGCCCTTTTAGCCAGCCCGAGAGGCAAACTTATATGCCCTAAATTTACCCACGATGGAGTTGCTGTAGCCATCGTTGACGATACACGGAGTACCAATGCTTAAGGGCTTACTGAGCCTGGTCTCCGTAGGACCTGGCGACCAAAAACAAATTACAGCAGCTGCCCAGGCATCTCTGAAAAATTGTGATCTGGTGGTGAGCTATGGCCTCTATTTAAACTGGGTAAGCGACTGGATTGCAGAGAAAGAAGTGATCGTAAAAGACCTCACTTTTGAAATTGAACGTGCAAAGACAGCTATTGAACAAGCCCGCTCAGGCAAGAAAGTCTGTTTGGTTTCAAGTGGCGACATCGGTGTGTATGCCATGGCCACACTGGCTTTCGAACAAATGAGCGAAGAAGACACTTTCGACGTGGAAGTATTGCCTGGTGTAACGGCGGCACTGGCTTCGGCATCAATATTAGGGGCACCACTTTCACACGATTTTGCCACCTTGAGCCTCTCTAATCTGCTCTGCCCATGGCAATGGATTGAGGACAGAGCAAGAGCTCTGGCAAAGTGCGACATGGTGGTTGCCCTCTACAATGTGCAAAGCAAAACTCGGCAAGATGGCATCTACAAAATTATTGAAATATTTCTTGAACACAAAGACCCGCAAACATTGTGCGGTATTGTCGCCAATGCGTATAGACCAGAAGAAACAAGTAAAATCACCACCTTAGAAGAGTTGCTAACATGCCGATTTGACATGTTTACCACCATCATCATCGGCAATCGCCATAGCCAGCGCAAACGCAATTGGCTCTACACTCCACGTGGTTATGCCGGGTGGAGCACAACAAAACACATACAGAGCGAGAAGCTGCCGCTCAACGAAATTCCCAAGTGCGCGGTCTTTGTCTTTGCCGGCACGAAAGACGGCAACCAGGTCGCTTCGGCAATTAGCCAAGACGGGTTCAAAACAGTAATTTCCACAGCCACACAATATGGCAAAGAAATAGCAAATTTGGCCAGCCCAGAAAGCTTTCAGTTGAGCGGAGCTCTGGGAAAGGCGGCACGTGCTCATTTGCTAAAAGAAAATTTTCCACTGGCTATAGTTGACGCTACTCACCCTCACGCGGAGAAAATTAGCAAACAACTGATTGAAATTTCAGAGGAAGAAAAAATACCGTACATAAGATACGAAAGGCCGGCAGTAGAACTAACTGATTATTCGAATTTAAATATAACAACTGTGTGCAACTATGACGCAGCAGGCCGATTAGCAGTCAGCTTGGGCGAGAATATTCTTCTCACCACAGGAGTGAAAGATCTAGAAGAAATTCTGCGCGGTGCGTGCCTAAAAGATTTTCGCGATAGTGAGCAAAAATGGTTCTTGCGCACAATACCTGATAAAAATTCTATTGCGCAGGCTGTGGCTCTAGGACTGCCCAGGGCAAATATCATCGCAATGCAGGGACCGTTTCACACCCACTTTAATCAAGCGCTAATGGAACAGTGGCAGATTAATTTATTGATTGCTAAAAATTCTGGTCAAACCAGCGGCCTAGATGCGAAATTGGAAGCGGCCACGAATCTTCGATTGCCCGTAATTTTAGTAGAAAAGCCAGAAGTGAATTACCCAAAAATGACCGCAGATATTGACGAAATATTATTGTACTTGAAACAAATAGGAGCAAAAAATGCCTGATAGAAGATTGCCAATCACTATTCTCACCGGTTTTCTTGGATCCGGCAAAACCACTCTGCTCAAAAGCTTGCTTGAGCAAGTTGAGTCAAAGGCGATTGCCGTGATTGTGAACGAATTTGGTGAAGTTTCCATAGACGGTCTCGATTTAAGAGAACACGCCAACCAAACAGTAGAAATTTACGAACTTTCGGCTGGTTTAATTGCTTACGATCCAAACAGCAAATTTGAAGAAATTCTAGGCGACCTAATTTTGAAAAAAGATTCGCTAGATCATATCTTCATTGAGACCTCCGGTCTTTCGGTACCATCAGCCATCTTACAGATACTTGAACAAGACGAATATCGCCGGCACTTTAGCCTCGACGCCACTTGCGTCATTATTGATACACCACTTTTCGTTAGTGCAAAAATTGAGCCATTTCGGTTTTTTGAAGATCATGGTGAGCAAAAGCCCAACGCCCAATCAGATATATTTGTGCAACAACTAAACTGCGGAGATATAGTTGTTCTTAATAAAATAGACAACATACCAGCTTCAATTTTGTTACTAGTCGAAAATAAGTTGAGAGAAATGGCACCGGAACTGCGGTTTGTAGAACTAGCTCGTGACGCTCATCTTGACGCAAAGATAGCCCTAGACGTCAACTTAAACGATGCCTGTTTCGCGTCTAACAAAGTATCACGCAAAGGTGCACTTGCTTACATGCCGGCTTCTACCCATCAAAACACAGGCGAACATTCGCATTCAGGTATGGCTCCTCACGAACATGGCCTCAATACGCATCTTCACGTGCACGAGCATGACCCACTCTGGCTGTCATTTACACTGCACTCGCACCACAAACAAAACGCAGAGCAACTATCAAAAGCTATTTCTACCATGGCTGATGAATGTGCAATATTCCGCTGTAAAGGTAGATTTAAAACAATAGAAGATCTTAGCTTTGACCTGCAAGCAGTGCGTTCGAGAGTTTCAGTGAGCCTCTCTGCCCCGAAACTTGAACTCTCAGGAGCAAAGAAACACGGACACGGGCATGGCCATTCTCATGTACATGAGAAACACACTGCAGATAGCCATGACCACCATGAAGTCAGTGAGCTGGTCTTCATTGGTTACGATCTAAACAAAGAAATGGTTTGCAGCCGCTTAAACCAGCTAACCAGCGAGGGTTGGCACTGATGATGCAAAATTTCAGAGGTGAATCTCAGCACCAGAGGCAGTCGCAAAAACACAAAATCGCATTTGAAGAAAAACTGGCCAGAGCAACCAAAGAAAAAGGGCTGCTCATAGTCAACACAGGCACTGGCAAAGGCAAATCATCTGCCGCTTTTGGAATGGGTGTGAGAGTGATTGGCCATGGTCTTCGTTTGGGTGTGGTGCAATTTATTAAGGGTGCGCTTTACAGCGCGGAAAGCGATCTTTTCAAAAGCTTTGCCAACTGCGAGTTTTACACCATCGGCGATGGCTATACTTGGAATACGCAAAATCGCAATGCCGACATGCAAACAGCGCAAAGAGGCTGGGAAAAAGCGAAGACGATGATCGAAAGCGGCGATTTTCAGATGGTGATTTTAGATGAGCTTAACGTGGTTTTAAAACACGAATATTTAGATCTAGGAGAAATTCTTAAAGTACTGACAAACAGACCACCTGAACTGCACGTTGTCGTAACTGGCCGCCACGCACCTGCAGCACTTACTGAAATTGCCGACCTGGTCAGTGAAATAAACTGCATTAAACACCCATATAAAGAGCAAGGAATCAAAGCCCAGAAAGGTGTCGAGTTTTGACCAGCGCTGCCAGTTCATGCCCCGCCATAGTTATCAGCGGTGCAGGTTCTAATCAAGGAAAAACAATAGTAGCGGCAGCTCTGGCGCGCTATCTTAAAAATAGCGGTAAAAAAGTGGTGGCATTTAAAGTCGGCCCAGACTTTTTAGACCCGATGATTCTCGAGTACGCCACTGGCGAGAAAGTCTATCAACTTGACAGCTTCATGCTTGACTGGGATGAAATTCGCAATCACTTGTTTAAGGCTTCACAACGCTTTGACTTTATCATTGTTGAAGGATTGATGGGACTATATGACGGCCCCTCTTCTACGGCAGAACTGGCACGTCACCTGAAAATTCCAGTCATTGCCGTAATCAATGCTCAAGGAATGTCAGAGACCTTTCACGCCATAGCCCACGGTCTTAAATCATACTGCGCCGATATTAATTTCCTGGGAACCTTCGCTAATAAAGTAGGAAGCCCGAGACATGCAGCGACACTAGCCAGTTACGCAAAAAACGCCGAAAGTTTTTTTGGCTCACTATTGCGAAACGAAGCGGCCGAAATTCCTTCGCGGCACCTTGGGCTGGCGTTAGCAGAAGAACTAGTTGGCCTCGATAAAAGCTTGAATTTGCTAGCCGATTGCGTCGGTGAGACGAAACTGGCACATTTAGATACGCCCTGCCAGTTTTATCCTGCGCCAGTACAACTGCAGCCGCAGCTGCTAAAAGACTGTCGAATAGCCATTGCGAAAGATGCAGCCTTTTGCTTTATATACCAGGCCAATTTAGACATACTCGAAGCTTTGGGGGCGAAACTTTCATACTTTTCACCGCTGCAAGATATGACCATTCCAGCTGCAGATGCTATCTATTTACCAGGTGGCTATCCAGAACTCCATTTAAACCAACTGGTAAGCAACAGCGCCATGAAGACAGAACTGGCAAATTGGTTTTATGAAGGAAAGCCAATCTATGCCGAATGCGGCGGCATGATGTATCTAATGAAATCGCTAACTGATGTTCATGGGGTCAAGCACGAAATGTCTGGTCTGATCGACGGCCACTCTTACATGCGAAAAAAATTGTCTGCCTTGGCGTACCAACAGTTATCTTTAGACGGCGAAATCATGAGGGGGCAAACTTTTCATTACTCAGAGTCTGAAATTTCTGAGGCACCATACTGTCGAGCAACTCATCCGTTAAGCGGCAGTGACGGAGAGTGGTTCTTCAAAATCAAGTCTTTGTGGTGCTCTTACTTACATTTGTACTTTCCGTCCAATGCAAAAATGACAGCTTCGTTTTTTTTGCTAAATTGATAAGAGCACCTAAGAGCTATAGACCGCCGTCGAGCCTTCATCGCCAAACGTCGGTGCAGGTACTCCGAAACTCTTAGTATGAGCCAAAGCACTGCTCTGCTGGCTCAACCCTCAAGCATCCCCTCATTTCTCATACATAACCAAACACGTCAGCGAAGGTTTGCTGTTGGAGAAGCATTGTCGCAAAAGTATGCATGAGCGGGCGGAG
>JADYXQ010000192.1 GCA_021772135.1 Candidatus Obscuribacter sp. | reverse complement strand
TCTTAAGCAACTGCATTCAAAACCGGATACCCCTTTTTGGCAAGACCTCTTGTCGCATATTTAGACCATATGCTGCTCGTTTGCTTGTCGCTCTACAATGTGCAATTCCTCCTAAAGATTTGCCACCGTATTTGATGCTCAGATGGGTGTAATCAGCTTCTAGACTCAAATCTAAGCAATTATGAATTCGCCAACAGTATCTCAACTCTGAGTAAAAGGCTGCTTGACTGTATGATGTAGTACAGGCGGAGAAAATGAATGAAAACGAAAAGAGAAGCACCATTAGTGGTGCTTCTCTTTTCGTTCAATTATCTGCGGGGAAACCAGAAACCCTCTTTGTCTCTGTTGCTGCCTCCATTGTGAGACAGTTGTTTTTTAGAAGACCTACTCTCATCGATGGGACCGCGATCGTCGTCTTCATCTGTACTCAGCTGGATGTGCTGGTCAGGCTCGTGTGTCAGTTCTCTTAAATCGTGTTCGATTCCGTATAGAGCGGGTGTTCTAAATGGCATAGTCAGTATTTTTTGGTTTTGTTCAGTGTAAGAGCGGATTTGACGCGCTCGAGAGCAATTAGCCGATTGATCCATCGCTGTTCGAGTCGATTTTGCGCTGCCAGATAGGCTAGAGCCAGACGAGCGGCATTTTCGATGCGAAGGTGGCGAATGTGCAGGGGTATGCGATACCTGTTGCGATAGGCGGGAGCAAGATTTTGTAGCCAATTTTGAAATTGCTTTAACTTCCATTCTGCCCTGACTTTTTTGATTATCGCTGCATCTGTGTAAAGGCAGGCTTTGTGCCAGTTTTGCAAAGCACTCTGTCTTTCTTTATTTAGTTGCGAGATAGACCAGACGCCGGCAGCCAGTTTGCGCAGAAAGCGATTTAACTCGGATAAAAGACCGTGTTGGTTTGGAATTACAATAAGAGCGGCATTGAGATTCGGTTGATTTTTTTGTGCCATATCATAAGTGCTGGAAAGATGGCTCATTGCCGGCAAGTCGTTAACAGCTCTGCGTCAGCGGCAGAAAAATCGCTGTTGCAATTGATGGCTGGTGTGTTACGGCTTTTTGTCGGCAGTTGTGCTTTTGTTGGTTGAAGAAAAGAATGAGCCTTCAAACTAGCAAGAATGCTTTGCTTGTAAAAGGTGATTGTGGTCAGACGGGTGTTTTTGTCGCTCTGTTTTCTTACTCAGTTCACGCGAGCGGCTTGTGTCGATAAATTCGTCTAGATCGCAGATTAACGGTTTGCCATAACCGGCCAATATCACTTGTACTCGCCCATCCGGCATCAGCTTGATATTAGGCCCTAAATCAGTTTCGACTACTCGCCTTTTTGTTCGCCACATGAACAGTCCGAAGCTTTCCTTGCTCTCAATCTTTGTCATCTTGATTGTTTCGTCCGGGTCATGCGTGCCAGGCAGCGGTGGTTCGAAGACAAAACTTTCTGGCCTGATTTCAACAATGCGATGAGGACCAGGCGAGAGATGCGAGGTGGCCGGCAAATTGGCGGAAAGAGCTGCGCAGTAGAGGATTAGCGGCAGCGCTAGAATCAAGCAGATAAAAGTTGCTTTGCTCAAGAAAGATATGATGGTCTTAGGGAAAAGTCCTTGGAGTGCCAGGCAAACAAAGAACGAAGAAAATGTCATTGCACAGATACGCAAGTTTTCAATATTCTGATTTTTAAACTCAAGAGCGCAGATCTGAGATGTCCCGAGCAACACTTCGAACAGCATAATACTCAGGCATATAAAGCGCCGCGTCGTCTCAACAACACTACTTTCTTTACTGGGTTGGATTGTCGTGTTGTATTGGGCTTTGTAGGGCATCAGTTTTGCACGCTGCCTTAAGTTGACGTGTGCATTCTATCTGGATATTTTTCCAAAATGGCTCATTAACCCAAATCTTACGCACTCCTCACTGGCTGTGAACAGCTCTAACTAAATACCGCATAAATAGGGCATATAGACGATACGTTGGTTAGCGAGTAAAAACCGCAGTTGAACAAACACCTTAACGACTATCTAGCCATGCTGCTCAGTACCGATTGGTTCTTCGAATACTGGTATCGCCGCAATATTCAGGCCGAAGAGCCGGTCAAATCTAAACTGCAGCGCCGCTGTCGCAAAGTAGTTGAAGAGATGATGGCGGGCTTGTCATCAGACTCAGAGCCGTCTCACTATCTGATTGCTTTCAGTAAGGAACGGCTGGATGGAACCTCACTACTGCTTAAAACGGCTTTCGAAGATTCTGGTTTTGAAATAATCACTCAGGACACGCTCAGAGAATTGAAACGTTTACGCGAATCTCATTTCTCTACGTCATCGCAACTTCCGGCTCAACCGATGCGTTCGTTTGCGGCCACTTGCAAGATGGTTATCCTCAACTTTCGCCAGAGATCGTCGATTTTCTCTGGCCCCCTGATCTCGGTCAATTTTTAGATTTTGTCCTGCAGTCGTTGGAGCCGTCTGAAAAAGCTGAGCTAATGGCCTGGTACGAGCAGTCTTATTTGATTTTGTTTAACGAGAATCTGCAAATAGAAATTGTCTCTAATTAATTATATAGAGTAGTACACCGCCAAACCAAAAAAATAGACCAGGGTTTCAGGCTTTTCAGCCATCCACCCCGGTCTATTTAGTTCAGCTTAGCTGATTATTTGCCCATCCACTGCAGACCATCCGGATGAGAAATGATGCGGCAACTAGGAAAGACCGGCCTGGGATTTTCGCTAATGGCCAGTTCTTTGCTGGCTTCGCGAATTAGTGCCAGAGCCGATTGCGCCTGGGCCAGGCAGAGTTTGTACTGGCCATCGTGCAGCGAACCTTGCGACATTTTGAAAGCCGTGTTTGCTTCCGAAAGCTTCTGCAGTGCCGGGCCCGGTGAACTTGCCAGATGATTGAGATTGGCAAATTCGATTTCGTCGTGGCAAGCATTGAGTGCCTGGCAGATCTTCGGCGCCATGTTCTGACGGTAAGCCGAGTTTATTAAAACGTACACGGCACCGACGCACAATGCGGAGGTAAACAATGCGAGCAGTATTATCTGTGGTGTCATAGTTTGTGCCCTTGATTTGGGTGTAATTTAAAGAACGGGGCCGCGTTTGGGCAGCAGCCGTTTGAAGTGATTGCGCTCGTAAACGCTGTTCAGGTAAATGATGGTGCCTTCCGACAGACCGCAAAGTGCGTCGGGATAGCCGAGCATATGCCGCAGATATTGGTCGACTTGCTCAAGAGCAATCTCGGCCATTTCTTCCGGGCGACCACAGCTGGGGTCGGCCTGGCGACTCGATGTCAGCACTTCTTCCGGCACGCCGGCGAGGAGGCAAAGAGCCATCACGTCTGATTTGAGCATATTTACCAGCGGCAAATATGTGGCGACGCAACTGGCGAAACTGTAGGTGCCGAGCAGGTCTTCGGTGCGGTTGCGCGACCCGACCAACCAGCGTTGTTCGCTGACGCAAATTGATTGCACCCGCGCCCAGCGCAAAACTTCAGCATCGGCGCCGGCTTCTGTGATTGGTGCAACGTAGCGCACCGTGCCGGTTTCTTCGAACCACTGGCGGCAGCGAAAGTGCTCGGACGTGCCGATGTGTACTCCCACTGTTTTGTCTGGAAATGCTTGATTGAGCAGCCAGAAAATCAGAGCGCTATCAGATCCGCCGCTCAGTGGAATGAGCAAACCGCTAGCTGGCGCTGCACTTTCGCGCATCCAGTCAATCAGTGCAGACAATCTTGTATCTTGTTTCAGTGTCATAGTTTTACTTTCGAAAATTTATGGTTTACTGATTTGATTTGATTTCGACTCAGGCGCCGCCGGTCAACACCAGAGGATGACCGTTGAGACTGGCGACTTTGCCGCTGGAGACGAGGGCCACCGCTTCTGCGATTTCCGCAGCCGGAATGATGCGCTTTTGCGGATTGAAGTTTTCCACCCTGGTGCGCGCGTCTTCCTGGCTCAGGCCGCGGAACTTCACCTGGCCGGCGATGGTGCGGTCGGTCATGTCGCTTTCGACAAAACCGGGGCAAATCGGCACCACGACAATTCCATGCTTGGCATACTCGAGAGCCAGGCTGCGTGCCAGGCCCACCAGTGCGTGTTTGCTACTGCAGTAGGCGGCATCATATTTGACGCCACTGAGACCGGCAGAGCTCGAGATGATCGAGATGCTGCCGCTCTTCTGCGCCACCATGGCCGGCAGAAAAGCTTGAGCAAACCAGAACGTGCCGTCCACGTTGACAGCAAAAATCGACTTCCACATGGCCTGGTCGAAAGTGTGGCTCGGTCCGCCTTTGCCGATGCCGGCATTGCAGACCAGATTTGCCACAGTCCACTGCCTGGCCGTCACCTTTGCCAGTGCGGCTTGGGCGGTGGCCGGGTCAGCTACGTCGCCGACAACGAAGTCAGCGGTGCCACCAGATTTGGTGATTTCGGCGCAGACCGATTGCAGGTCAGCTTCGGTGCGACCCACAGCAAGCACTGCACCTTCCCGGGCCATGCGCAAGGCAATGGCTCGGCCGATGCCGCGGCTGGCGCCGGTGATGATAGTTACTTTGGTCATGTTGATGCCTTTTAAAAAGGGTGACAAGCGTTGAGCAAATGGCGAGCTTCGGTCGCCTTGTTCATGGCCGCAAAAGTAAGCGTGAGCAGCTCTTGCAGCTTGGTACGAGAAGCACTGTTCATGGTGCTTTCGATAAATGCGGCGTCTTTGCCGGACTGCAGCAGCAGCGCTGTAGCAGCCGGTTTGTCGCTTAGAGTCGACGATTCGGCAGCGGTATTGAGCTCAATGAGCTCCCGCTGCAAAATGCCGAGGTTGACCGAAATGGTGTGGTGTAAAACTGCCTTGTCTTCGAGCCTTTCTTTGCGCTCGAAATAAGCAATTAAAACCGCCAGAACGGTGATGATGATTATGGAAATCCACATAAATAATGGGCCTTCTAAGGTTATCTTTCGCTGAGGTTTGGATTAGTCGTCGTCGCATGCCGGGGCATTGCCCGACATCATGGCGTCGTATTTGGGGTCGCGCACGAAACCGATAGCGAGCAGACGCTCGCGTGTGGCTTCTGGCTCGAGGTCGCTGACGAAAGTCGCTTCAGTCACTTCGCCGCCGTCATCAGGGAGATAACTGAGCAGAAAGTGATCGAGCTGGTCGTCGTAGGTGTAGCCCGTGTGCTTGAAGTAGTTCACGGGGCAGAGCGTGTACCAGATGCCGTCACCGTCGTCTACGTCGGTGACGTAGACGAGAAATTCGCTCGGCTTGAAGAGCGCGTGTGCCTTGATGAAGGCGTAACTTTCATTGGTGTGAAAGATGGCAGCGATCTTCTCGGTCGCTTTGATGTCTGGCGGAATATCCCAGGTGGCCAGGCCTTTGAAGGTGGTACCGGTGATGGTGCCGTCGACTTCGGTTACTAGTGCTTGCAGCGGTAGCGCGTTGTGGTGAAAAACGCGCACGATCGGTTCGCCTTTTTACCGCTTTTGGAGTAGCGTGTCCAGTTGTCGCGGTCTTCGCCGTATTCGGCAGGGAAAGCGGCAACGACTGCTTTTTCGCAGTCGTTTGTAGTGATTTTGATATTGGGTCTGATTTGTCCGTTCAGTTGTTGCGATTTTGTGATTGAAATCTTGTGTCAGTCAGGCCAAGCAAGTCGACCTGATAGCTTGTGCTGGAGAGCACCGCTATGTTCTCCCCGCCGTCGAGCGGCCTGGGAGCAGGGCTGAACACATAGAGATTCCGCACACGCTTGTTCTCAAGAAATGCCACCATGGCGGCTGGTTTTTCTTCTTGCTTGGTGCGCACCACCATGCCGTTTTCCAGGTCACACACGATGATGTGACTGGAAAGTTCGACTGAGGGCGCGACAACAAAGCAATTGTCTTTTTCTACCACCGCGTAAGCAATGCGGCGGCGACCTGGTTCGGGCTTCTCGAATTTGAGATTGAGCTCGCAGTCTCTGAAGCCGTTGTCGAGCAAGTACTGCGTAAGGTGATACTCGATGCCGTACTTCAACTGAGCAATGGTGCCGGTGCGATGTTCGGTGGTTATGGTGAGGATGCAAACCGCGGTAGAGCCGATTTGGAAGGTCTTGAGACTGCTTATCTGTCCCACGCCTGCGGCCGCCAGGCAACGCTTGCGAATTTCTTCTTCATGCTCTTTGCCGATAGAGTGCTGCAGCAGCACCCGGGCGCCGCTCTGAAAAAGTCCCCAACCGGTGTGAGCGATAGCAAAAGCCACCAGCAAACCGAGCGGATATTCCAGCCAGGGAGCGTTGAAGAGATACTCGCCCACCACACCCACCAGGGTAATGATTTCGATGCGTCCGTCGCTGGCGGTTTCTTCACCATCAGCTACCATGCTGGCGTGACCGCCTCGCTTACCGATGGCGATTTGATAGCGACTGACTGCCAGCGAGAGCACGATACTGCCTATGGTGAGCGCCAGTACCCAGGGTAGGGTGGAACTGCTCATCAATAGCGGTTGATGCTCAGGCAGCGGTACGAGGGCGCGCACCGCCTGGTCTAACCCGGGCGCGAAAGAGAGTAGGCCCACAGCGCTTTTTAGTGCGAATTGCACAGACATTACGAGCAGTGCTGCGCCGATGGCCAGTGATGTGAAAAACTCCACATTCTTGCGACCGAACGGATAAGCGCTGCTGGCAGGTTTCTTGGCCACCCAGATGACGATAATTACTGCCAGCGCTTCGAGAATGTCGGCGAGGTTGTGAAAACCGTCGCATTCGATCATGGGCGAATTGATCTGGCTGCCGACTGTGATTTTGAGCACAGCTTTGACGGCATACATCAGCACCACCAGAGACATCACACCAAAGGGGTTGGTGAGAAAGCCCGCCAGGCGACTGAAGATGCCCCGATTATGAGTCTGCGTTTTAGAGAGATTCATGACGCTTTCCTTTTTGGTGAAGCCAGAGCCACCAGAGGAATGGGCGTCTGTCGCAAAGTTTGATCGACGTAGCAGCCCACCGTGGTCTTGTACGAGCGAGACATGACAATCAATCTGGCCGAGTGACGCAGGGCGCACTGCAGAAGCCCTTCCACCACGTCATCGGCAGTTTCCACCACAGTTGTGCATTGCACTCCTGCAGCCGTGGCCATTTTGAGCAAAGTGGCGAGCACGGCCTGAGCCGATTGACACATGTGGTCTTGTGGCTCGGCGCTACTCAAGCCCTGCACAGTCCACGTGGTGTGATAGAGCACCACAGGCAATTGCAGCTCGCGAGCCAGTTCGAAGGCCAGGGCGGCGGCACTGAGCACCGAGTCGCCATCGCCGAAGGGCACCATGATTGGGCCTGCGCCGCGTCCGAGCAGCGTGTTTTCGCGACACGGGTAGAGCACAGTCAGGTCGTGGCGCTGGAAAGCCAGGTTGTGATCGACGATTACGGCATCGCTGTCGATGGTTGTGCACAGTGCAATCGACTGCGAGGGTAGCAGTGTCTTGCAGGCAACGTCAGCCTCAACCAGTGTTTGCTCGATGCCGACTATTTTGCCTGGATCACCTGCTGCTCCGATGCCACTGAGAATGGCGGCTCCACTCTCGTCGACCTGTAAAAAAATTTGCAGCTGATTGGACGCGGAAGAGCCGTTCCCGTTCAGGCTTTTCCACAAATCGGCAGCAAAGGCCAGTGACAGACGACCGCTGGCCGTCCGATTGTAAACACAGGAGATTTTTGTCATGGGTTCAACAATTCAAGTTGAGAGGCACAATCACGCAGTCAGACAGTTCGCTTACTTGCCTGTTGCGCATAATGTACTCACGGAGGCCAGACTTGCCGTCTTCGCTGCGCGTGCGACCTTCGCCGCAGTAGAGTTCGCTCAGACGGGTGGTGTGGTAGAGGAAGCGCCGCAAATCGACCACTGTGCCTGGGCTGGCTAAAAGCCTTTCCAGGGTCATGAACCTTTCGTCGGCGAGGCCTATGGTGTCTACCGCAGCAAAGCTAAAACTGGCGCGCTCTTCAAGAGCGGCAAACGAGGTGCGTTTCAGTTCGCGAGCGTGAGCAGCGATTAGACCTTTGATTTCGGGATACTCTTCGGCAATGACGCTCAAAGTGTTGTCCCAATTAGCCACTTGCAGTTTGCCCGTGGGGCGTTTGAAAGTGATCAGGTGAAATGTGTATCCTTCCGCAATTTTGCGTTGCACATAGTCTCTGGTGTAACCGATGCTGTCCAGCATGGCCACTGGTGATAATTTGCCAGAGAGAGACTTGAGGCCCGAGGGGCCCATGACCATAACTACGCGACGGTCGAATTCTTCTGCCAGATTGGGAGATTGCTCATGACCAGGGCGTAATTTGATAATTCTGCCGTAGCGCGAAGCTGAGCTTCGTCTGCGCTTACTTTTTGTTGTCTTGTTAGTCATATACATGTACTCCTTCAAGTGCTCGGTCTTATACGTCGGGCGCAGGCACGACTAAAGAGAAGGGAGTGATAGGAGTTATTTAGTTGAAGGCTATATCAACGGACGGGTATGGGTGGGTTTTAAAATCATCCTGAAACTACATCATGAGTACCTGTTTCCAAGAGAGATCTGGGTAAGAAGTTATCAATATAGGCGTAAAGTTTCACGAACTGACTAGGCAGACCTTGCGTAATTGCCCTAGTGCTAGCGCTAACAGAGATTAAATGTGCTTGACTTCGGCCGCTGCTGCATATACATTCGTGCATGACAGGCATTTGCCTCGCCGACCAACGTCCACCTTACCAAACATTAAATGGTTCCAAGCAGCGTCTTGGCATGACTTCATGCGTTTAGTATTTTTGGTTGCAGCCAATAATACAGACAAGAGATTTCACGGCCGGCCGCGGAACCCTTAGCATCAAATTCACAGTAGGGCCTTCATTGGTCCCTGAATCCGTTGGATTTTTGTGAATTGCACCAGGAGTGAGTCATGAACCTCATTAATAAACAAAGAGAAAGTCGCTTCCGGTTGGGCGAGCTTTTTCTCGAAACCGGCATCGTTGATGTTTCGGCTGTCAGTGAAGGTCTGTCCATCGCCCGTCGCACGTCATTCCCTATCGGCCGAGTGCTGGTGATGACCGGATGGGTCGATGACCACGACATAAACTGTGCTCTAGAAGTGCAGAACCTTCTTAGAGAAGGCACCATCGACAAACCGCTGGCTAAAGATTTACTACGCTTTTCACACCTCAATAAAGTCGACATCAATGAAGCATTTCGTTTGAACGGTCTAAGCCGCTCAGGTGATAATCCGGCCAGTCGTTTGGCGAAATTGATGTTGGCCGCTGGAGTTGCCAACGAAGAAATTCTCACCAGAGCCAATCGCGAAGCCAAACGTCTTAATCAGACCCTCGGTAGCGCTTTAGTTATGCTGCGTGTGATTACTCCAAAGACGCTCGACGGCGCACTGAATTTGCAAATCATGTTGCGTGATCGCAAACTGACTTTCCCTGAAGCTTTAGGTTTCCTCAAAGAAATGCATGAGCGCCAGGTCAGTCTGCGCGAAGTGATGGGTGATCATGGCAAGTTCTTACGTGCGAACAAAATGATGCCCAGAATCGGTGAGTTTCTTGTTTCAGCCGACATGGTCAATGCCAATCATGTTTTGATTGCTTGCGAAATCGGTACCGAAGAAGATAACAACATCGGGCGCGTGCTCATGAGCCGCGGTCATATCAGCGAAGAAGCTTTAGAAACTGCTCTGCAATTGCAAGAAATGATCGTCAATCGCGTTATTTCTTACCGCCGTGCTGTCAAACTGATGAGACTGTCTCAATCGCTCAAGGCTCCAATTGCGCAGATTTTGGAAGAATCGCAAACACTCGATCAAGTCTTTGCTTTATTGAGAAGATCTGGAGTGGTAACTGAGCGTCTGGTGCGCGACGTTGCTTGCGAAATTGTCGACTTCGAAGATACTGTTGCAGAAGCAATGTTAGCTCGTGGTCTGATTAATCCAGTTCACGCGCGAATTGGTTTGGCTTGCTTAGAGCGCATGCACCGCGGTCAAATTACTGAGACCAAAGCTGCATTTGTTCTGCACCATTGCTCAACTCACGCTGGCCGCGAACTCGAAATGTTCGGCCGCGTCAACTGGAAAGAGTTAGGTTCAGTCTCTGTGCACCAGGATTTGTTGAGCCAGTAACTGGACGCGCACGCGCTGGTCAAGATTAAATGCCGGCTTGGGCACTATTGAGATCTAGAGCGTATACGTTCTAGATCTCAAAATACCTCGAGCATCCAGTTAATAATTGCGAATCACAAGCTCGCTCACTACTCCACGTTTATCACCGTGGCAGTTAATGGCTCGCGCCGCACTGACAGCTGCACATCTTTGCCTTATCTTTTTTTTGCAGTGCGGCGCCAACGATACAACTGTTTGACATGGCCTGTTTCTAACAACCAAACTTCTTCTTCATTGTGCACAGTGGCAACAACCGCTTCCACAAAGAACTGGAAAAACAAGGTTCGAATAAGAGCAACTTCCTTTTCTAGTTCTGTCTGCTCAACAGCTGCAGTTTGATTTATTGATTGAAAGTCGTCTTCAAAACTCATGCTTCCAGCTGTACAAGGAATAATAAATCTGACTGAGGCGGTGGTCTCGTCAACCAAATAAAGTTGATCTGCAGCAAAATATTGAGCAGCTTCTGACCGTGTCATTAATTCGGCTGCTTTGTATCGACCTTGCACATGGACAATTGAATAACCGCCGAACTTGTCGCTTACTACACCGCACACTTTTTCAATGTAATCCGCCTCGGTCATACCAGCTTCTCTTTCAATAAGATTTTGAACTGTTTCAATCCCGAGATCTTTGAGGCGCATTTCAATTGTATCTTTGTAAAAAAGATCATCTAACGCGCGGCGAAGCTTGTCTTCGCGAGTTAGGGGCAAAAGAAACTCAAACTGAATAAATTGGGAATGTTTTTCACGCACATATGTAGTTTCAACTGTTTCAGTTTGTGTGAACTCAGCGAGAAATTGTTGTTCGGTTACTCTCAAGAACTTGTTTCTCACCTGAAATGCTTTTGCAGGTTTTGAGATTAGATAGTCTTTCCACTTTTTATTTATATAGGTACGAGCGGTCGACTCCTCCCAACCAACGTGTTTTGCAATATCCGAAACAGTAAAAGCATTTCCTTTCTCGGCATAGTTTCTGAAAAACTGATATGCCAATACAGGCTTTTGATTACCACTCATTAGATCTCGCCCCTATTTGCCTTGGCTACAAATCCTTCTAGGGTCATTATTGTAACTAGCTTGCTGTGAGTGAGATGCTCTTCCAATCCGCCTTTCGTAAAAAAATCACGAAGTCGCCAACCTTCACCACCTAGCACCAAATATGCTTTCGAAAATTCGCCCTTACCTTGCAAAATTGTTTCAGCAAGGCAAATAGCTTCAAATGGCACTTTTTGTTCTGCGGTACCCGAGACTTGTTGCCATTTAAGTGAAACAAGTATTTTATTGCCAATCGGTGATTCCGCGACGACATCGACAAAATGTCGACCTCCCCCGAAGCGCTGTCCAACATGCTGTTGAATAGAGACTTTATAACCTCCAGCTTCCAAAGATGGAATAATCATTAGTTCGAGAATTTTGCCCGTGCCAGTGTCTCGACTTTTTGGAGGCTTCTCTGGCATGACTCAACAGCCTTTTGTCGCAAGAATCTCTTGAGCCCTGGTACGGTCTCCAGTGCAACTAATCATTCTCGGTGCATCTAGGGTTATTAGTTTGAAATTCAGTGAACTATACAAATCAATAATTCTTGGTGTTGCTTGATTTGACAATATAACAGGCCCCTTATGAGAAGCCAGCCACTGAGCTAATCTTTTTTGATCTTCCCAACGAAAGCCTTCTTTTGAATACTGAGTAAATTCAACATCATACGGAGGATCGGCATAGATCAAATCAGTCCTACCTATTTCTGTATTTTCAAAATCACCATGTATAAATTCCCAGTTTTTGAATATGTCCTTGTACGCGGAAAAGTCGGTCGTATAGTTGATTGAACTGTAGCGTCCAAACGGGACGTTAAATTTGCCCTGCTGATTAAACCGGCAAAGTCCGTTAAAGCCCGTACGGTTCAAATAATAAAAAAGCTCAGCCGCACTTTTGCTATTGATTTTGCCGGTTGTTATAAGGTGGTTGAATTTTTCGCGACATTCATAAAAGGCTACCTCGTTATTATTCATCTCAAGTTTGCTGAGCAGCCCCTTTTTTAAATGCTTATAAAAATTGATGGCATGCGGGTTTATATCGTTAAGCACAGCGTCTTCCGGTTGTAGCCCTAAGGTTACAGCAAGCCCACCGCAAAATGGCTCAACAAGCCGTCGTTGGCTATTATCTTTCCAGATTTCGCGCAGGTGTGGAACGAGCCATCTTTTGCCGCCGGCCCATTTGAGTGGTGGTCTGATACCGGCGCCCGCCCTGAGCTGTATATCTGATAGTTGCTGAGGTAGTACTAGCGTCAAAGAAGCCCCCTGGTAGCCCAAAATTGCGACGGTGGTGTGAGTTCCCTCACCTTACTTGCAAGGTAGACTTGCTGATTTATAAGACGACACTAGTGCGCAAATAGTTCAATTCCGTACTTGTATATTGTCGCGCAAAATCTGGTGCCTATTTGTCAGATCAGAAGATTCTTACGAACAAATCTTCCGTGATCTTAATCTGATTAATCAGTCGGTAATGCGCATAAATACAGCGTCTCCGAAACTACCGGGACAACTATCTGGTGAATAAGCAACTTTGTCTATTATTTCCATCGTTCGAACATTTATCGGCTATATCTACCGCGTATAAGCTGGATACGGATGCGGCGAATAAATTGTTCAGTCAGAGTTAACTGCAGATTTGAGCACTGAATTTAATACCAGAAGAAATTAACAAATGTCGCACCGCTAAGTGGTGCACTTCCCAAACGTGCGGGCCGTAACCGCCGGCAAAGACCATGGCTAGCGGAATTTCGCGCTTTTTAAAAGTATCAATGACAAATTCGTCGCGCTCTTTTAAAACTGCAAGCGGTAAGCGCAAAAATTTGGTGCCGGGCAAAGTATCTTTTTCGTACACATCACTGCCGGCGATGAAAATCACAAGGTCGGGCGTAAATTGACTCAAAGCTGCTTCTACAGCTGCTTTCATGCGCGGCAGATATGTCTCTTTTTCACTTTCTAGAATGCCGACATCAAGAGAACTTTGTTGTTTTTCTTCGGGCCACCCTTCTTGCGAATGCACCGAAAGAGTAAAAACAGACGCATCACCGGCAAAGGTCTTAGCGGTGCCGTCGCCTTGATGAAAATCAAGATCCACAATCATGGCTGTTTTTATAAGCTTTTCTTGTTGCAGTTTACGAATGGTTATGGCCACATCGTTAATGACGCAATATCCCCGCCCGCGATCAGGAAAGGCATGATGATACCCAGCACCAAGATTGGCTGCCAGCCCGTTTTCTAAGGCGAGGCGCGCGGCGAGCAACGTGCCTCCCGATTTTAAGAGAAAATCTTCAATCAATTCTGTTAGTGCTTTGGTGGCAGTTTGCCTGTGCAATTCTTCGGCTTTTAATTCAAATATTTCCAACCAGGTCTGCTCGTCTTCTAAAGTTTGCACATAGGCCAGGCTGTGCACCAGCAAAACGTCTTCCATCGATAGTGGTT
This sequence comes from Candidatus Obscuribacter sp., assembly GCA_021772135.1. Lineage (GTDB taxonomy): Bacteria > Cyanobacteriota > Vampirovibrionia > Obscuribacterales > Obscuribacteraceae. Next base: position 3,875 of record JADYXQ010000192.1, on the reverse strand, counting down.
GAGGGGCCGCTACCGCCATGGGTGTGCCAAATTCTTCGTGCAGTGCTTTGAGCACCAGCTCACCTCTATCGAGTGCAAAGGGCTTGTTCAAGCCAAAAGCAGGCAAATTGGTATTGTAAGCGGGGCTGAAAACGAGATTGAAAATTGGGCTTGAAGCGCAAATATCAGGCTTCTTGGAATTATTCATCAGTAAGGAGTATACCAGCCTTATGATGCTTTGGTTGCAAAGGTGTGCGAGCTGCGACATTTGAAGCTGAGCTGCGATTTGCTAAAAATAGCTGACTTTTGCGGCTTTCAGGGCGTGGGCCAGATTACTGATCGAATCCTAATCAGAAGCATTAGCTTAAAGTCTTGAACAGATTTCAAGAACTAAATAAGCTTCAGACCTCATACTCCATATCTTCTTACCGTAGAACTAATACAAAACTTCGATTTCTAAACCACCAACTGCAACCAGTTCTAATACCTGAACTCTCTCTCGTGCTTCTTCAAGCGCGCGTCTTCTAACACACGCTTTCTAGCACGCGTCTTTTAACACACGTAAGGACAACTTTATGATTCTAGGCACAGCCATCCTCTGGCTGGGCTTGTTACTACTGTTCGTGACTATCAATGGCCTCTTTGTCGCCGCTGAATATTCTCTGATCAGGCTGCGCGGCAGTCAGGTCGAAGAGATGATTCAGCGCAAGGTCATTGGCGCAGCCACGATTAAAAGCCTGCTCGACAACATGGACCGTTCGGTTGCTGGTGCCCAACTCGGGATCACAATCACCGGTCTTGCTGTCGGCGGCGTAGGACAAGAACCCATCCGCGCACTGTTGCAGATTGGCGCTGACACAGTCAGCAGCTCTCTGCCATTTCTCTTGCAAGTACACGTGCCTGCTTTCGTCGGCATGATCGTTTCGTTTTTAATACTCACCATCATTCACGTGATTATCGGTGAACAGTTGCCTAAACTGCTGGCTATTCGCTCACCGCAAACTCTGGCACTGGCACTGGCTCTGCCGTTCTCGCTCTTTTGTCGCTTCACCGCGCCACTGCTCTGGCTTGTGAACGGCATCACCAGTCTGATTTTGAAAATTCCCGGTATGCCCAAAGGCCCTAAGCACGGCACTTCGGCAACATCACCGGCAGAATTGCAAATTATCATTCAAGAAAGCGAGCGCGCCGGCACTCTTGGTAGTGGCGAATCTGATTTGCTCCGTCGTGCTCTCGAGCTGCGTGGCCTTACGGTTTTCGACGTTATGGTGCCGCTCAGTTTGATTGACGGACTCTCCGAAGAGATGTCGCTGGCCGACGGCCTCGATGTCATTTCGCAAACCAGACACAGCCGCCTGCCCATCTTCAGCAAGGGTCGCAAGAGCGTTGTGGGAATTCTCAACTCGCGAGAGTTGCTCGATATTCTCAAGAAAAAGCTCCGTGCCGAACTGAAGGGCGTCAAGCCTGCACCTGGATCTTCGGCTGCCTTAACCGGCAACGAAGCCATCGGCAAGCTGGCAGCTTTCGTGCGCAAGCCCTACTTCGTCAACGAAGATCTGGCGGCGTCGGAATTGCTCAAACAATTGCAAACCCACAAATTGCAGCTGGCCATCGTCACTGATGTAGCCAATCAGGTTGTCGGTTTGATCACCCAGGAAGACTTGCTTGAACAACTCGTTGGTGAAATTCACGACGAGTGGGACAAGGCTATTGAGGGTGTGGAAATTCTTGTGGGTGGGCGCTATCGTATCGATGGTGAGTTTACTCTTTTTGAATTCCGCAAAGTCTTCGACCACCGCATTGTGAGCGAGTCTGACTCGACCACTGTGGTTGGCGTTATCCAAAGTGAATTTGGTCGTCCGGTAAAACTCGGCGAGTCAATCACTCTTTCTTCATACCAATTCACCGTTGTTGAACTCACCGCTGGTGGTGCCATCGCACGCCTTGAAGTGATCTCGGTGCCTGACACTCCCGATAGTCCGAAAGACGCCGGAGTGCGCACAGCCTAGCCAACAGCCAAACCTCAAGAGGAGGCTATTACTATGTACATAACTATTGCAATAATTGCGCTGGTGGCTGTTGTGGGCTTCTTTGCCTACCGGGCCCTCAGTCGTAAAGATTTGCCCGTTGAACCGACTCACGTAATTCAATCGGGCAAAGACCGAAGTTGGACTTCGCCGGTGTTTTCCACCAGTGGTGCCTTTTTCATCAAGCCCTGGCTGCAGCCTGGCTTGAACGGCACTTACGGCGCGAACAATGGTCTCGAATCGCTACAGATTCTCTTCCATGTGCTCAGCGACAAAAGCGAGCGCAAAGAGTTTATGGTCGAAATCGAGCTGGCCTCCACCGGTGAAAAGACGCGCATCACTCCCGATGCCAGGCTGATAACCGTTCACGGTGTGCCGGAGCAGGTGCAGTTCAGCGCCAAAGTCGAAAACCTTCCTGCTGGTGCGCTTTTCAAATATCGCGTGCTCATGGGTGGTCGCGAAATTTACAGCGCCTGTGCCACCGCCCGCAAAGCCATGGGTTCGCCATTTCGTGCCATCATATTTGGTGACATGGGCAATGGTTCGCCGGGCCAACGCAAGCTTGCTTATCAGCTCGGTCTGCCGCGTCCTGCTGCTCACATAGCCGCAGACATAAGCGCTTCCGCTGCCGCTGTTGACACCGTCGCCATGACTTACGTCAAGCCGCAAGGTGCTGATATCATCATCAGCGCCGGTGACGTGGTCTACCAGCACGGTCGATATGCCGAGTATCTGAGCAAGTTCTTCGCCGTTTACCAGAACGAGAATCCGGCAGCTGACCGCGGCTCCAACATTCTCGCCAGTACGGTTTCGCTCAGCTGTGTCGGCAACCACGACATGGCCAAGCTCGACCCCGAAACTCTGGTGAGCTTCGACGACTATCCTGACCTGATGGCCTTCTTCGCGCTCTGGTCACTGCCTTTGAATGGTCCGAATAACAGCCAGGCATCCGGTGGCTCAGGTCGCAACCATCCGCCCCTCGCGGCTGAAAACAACCATTCCGCTCTGCGCGACCTGGTCAGCTCGGCCGGCGAGCGCTACCCCCGCATGGCCAACTTCGTCTACGAGTACGGCAACGCTCACTTCCTCTTCCTCGACGCCAATGCCTACATGGACTGGACCGACGAGGCTATGAGGCGCTGGGTCGAAGACGACCTCAAGTCGGTTGCTCCCGGCATGTGGAAAATCGTCGTGCTGCATCAGCCGCCGTTCACGAGCAACATCGGTCACCAGCGCGAGCAGGGAATGCGCTTCCTCAGCGACATTTTCGAACGCAACGGTGTCAGTGTGGTTTTCGCTGGTCACGCTCACGTTTATGAGCGCAGCTTCCCTCTCAAGTTTGTCCCCGCAGGCGGTCTCAAGCCCTCGGCTCAGCTTGAAGGTGGTTATATTCCCGGCCAGATCACTCTGGACCGGAAGTATGACGGTGTCACCAATACTCGCCCCGACGGTGTGATCTACATCGTCACTGGTGGCGGTGGTGCCAAGCTCGATTCTAAGCTGCTGCACGCCAATCCGGCTTTGTGGCAGACGTTCACTGACAGATTGGTTGGTGACCGGCATTCGTTCTCTCTGGCGGATTTCTCGCCTGAGAAGATGGAAGTTGTTCAGTACGATGCCGACGGTATCGAGCTGGATCGCTTTGCCATCACCAGATAACTTTGAAAGGGCGGTCGAGAATATTGGGTGCAAAACCTGATGTTTTCGGCCGCTCCTTTCTTTTTTTGCCTGTTCTATTCATTCATATAGTATAGCTCCACTATCAGTAACAGGGTTGAGTTCTTGGGGCTTAGTTGTATATGCGCTTCCACTGGAAATCGCTTGCCCAGTGCATTACGATTTCATTTCCCTTCTTTGAAATTTTTGTTG
>JADYXQ010000191.1 GCA_021772135.1 Candidatus Obscuribacter sp. | reverse complement strand
TTGGTCACGCATGACTCGGGGTCGTTGTGATTCGCTATTTCTTCAACGTGCAACTCTTACATTTGCTGCCTCCTGCCGACTTTTAACGGCGTCCGATAATGTATATTATGTTTCATCGACCTGATCGTAAGCCCGAAACCGCAAGCCTGTGAGCTTTTCAGCGGTCGAATTTTAAATGCTTTTTAAGGCCGTTTTGTTTCTAGCGACGGCTAATCCATCATTTACTCTTTAACCGGCTTTCAAAGCTTGAATGATTTCTGCTTCGATCCAACCGCGTCTGATCAGAACTTCGCCTACTGAAGAAAAGGCAAATCTTTGTTCAAGTAGAGCGATCATCATCAGGTCGTCAGAGACCAAGCCAAGAGCCATTAGTTGTAGGGCCAGGGGATCGCTCACTTTTTCTTCAGGTGCAATCAGATCTTGGCCTATTAGTAAGCCGTCTAATTCTTCTTGAGAAATAAATTGTTTTGCAAGAAGAATTTCGCCTAACTGTGTGTCGCTTCTCAGCTGCTCTTTAACCGCCTCTTCAAGTTGTTCGAGGCTAATCATCCCGGCCGCTAAACAAAGCTGTCCTAAACGAAGCCTGGAGTGAAATAAGCTTTGCTCACCGAGCGCATTATTATCGGCACCATCGCAGTATTGCTCATATGCAAGTCGAATAGCAGTAGCCGCTACTTTGGCTTGCTCGGCAGCTTTTGCATTGCTAAATTCTTGCGATAAGCTGGTAATCAAGCTCAAAGCCGCTGCATCAACCTCAGAGGTGCTAGCAGAATCTGCTAGACCAAAAGTGGATAAATGATTGCCCATCTTCTACCTAATAATGTTCGCTGAAGGTTTCATATATTACTATCGAATGGTAGCAAGAATTTCATTCGACAAGTCGACCAGTACTATTGACGTACAGTTGTCTATCCAAATATTTTACTAGTCGAATAGTTCTACTGTCTACAGTTCTACAATTAAACTGATTGAAAATAAGACTCGTGTACGGTTCTACCTATTTACTGTACGTAGTGTCTTAAAAGTATCAGTACCAATACATCTAAATCACTTCCTGCTTATGGTACCCATGACATCAAGCATTTCAAACAAACCTACCGCCAACTTGCCGCCTGCTGACAAAAAGCATCTCGCTTTTGATACAAATTATTTGATCAAAGAATGGCGGGCCATGTTTGATCCCAGCACTGTGGGCAAAGATTGTCTGGCCGGATTGACAGTGGCCATGGTGGCACTGCCTCTCAACCTGGCTCTGGCAGTGGCGTCTGGCGTACCTCCAGTTTTAGGCATTGTCTCCGGTATTGTTGCCGGCATTATCGCCGCATTGTTCGGTGGTCAACGTTATGCCATCACCGGGCCAGCGGCGGCCATGGCTGTGGTGCTTATTGAGGTGGCACACAACTTTGGTATGGGCGGCATCTTTTTTGTCGGTCTGGTGGGCGGCCTTTTGCAAATCATTGCCGGATTGCTCAAGCTCGGGCGAGTGATTTCATTTATACCGATGCCTGTAATTGTAGGCTTTGCCAACGCCATCGGCATGCTGATTATTTTCAATACCGTAGATGACTTTTTCGGCTTGCCTGTCAAACCAATACGCAGCATGGTCTCAGAGTCAGGAGTTTTGACCTCGCCCTTTATTCCTGAATTTGTTAAAGACGTTAACGAATTAGTGCAGAGAATCTTTATTCATCAAGAAGGCAATCTGCAGGCCATTATAATCGGCGTTCTGGTAATCGCTGTTTCAGTAATCGTGCCCCGTTTCACCAAGGCAATACCTGGACAGTTGATCGCAATTGTGGTGGCGTCGCTGGTGGCTTATTTCCTGCATTTTGATATTCCGAAAATCATTGATCTGGCACCACTCTCCAATCTTAACCTGATGCCTCACTGGCCAGAAATGCCTCATGGCATTCGCAGTTTTCAGCAGTATCAAGCCCTAACTCTTTACGCCATCACTGTCTTTATGTTGGGTTCAATTGAGTCTTTGCTTTCGGCCACAGTGGCCGATGGTATGTCGATGCGCTCAAAGCACAGACCTGATCAGGAGCTTATTGGCCAGGGTCTGGCAAACTTTTTAATGCCTTTCTTTGGCGGCATTCCCGTCACCGGCGTAATTGCCCGTACCGCCGTCAACATCACCTCAGGTGCCCGCACGCGGCTTGCTGCGATAGTTCATTCTATAGTTATGCTCCTTCTTGCCATTGTTCTGGCCAACCTGGCTGAGCAAATACCACTTGCTGCTCTGGCCGGCGTCTTGGTTCTAACTGGTTATCGCTTGATCGAATGGGACGAGGTTCGGGAAATCTGGCGTGGTTCACGAACAGAAGGTTGGATCGTTCTCACTACAACTTTTGCCTCCGTTTGCATCGACTTGACGGCCGGAGTACTGACTGGTCTTCTGCTCACTTGTGTTCTGTTTGTACACAAAATGAGTTCACTCAGTGTTGTCAGCGAAGTAGCTGATGATGACGATCGTATAGACTCAACACAACTCATTCCGAGCTGTAAATTCACCCGCACGTACCTTGTGGATGGTCCGCTTTTCTTTGGAGCGGCGGAGAGATTTACCGAGAGCATTCTCCTCGCTCAAGATTTAAAAGCCCTTATTTTGCACATGCGTTCACTCAATATGATGGATGTTACCGGCGTAGAAACGCTCATGGCCATCCACTCTCAACTCAAGCGGAAAAATATTCGATTAGTAATTGCCGAATTGATTGGCCAGCCTCTGGAGATGATGAAAAAATCCGGCGGCTACGAAAAAATTGGTGCCGACAACATTTTTTCTGATTATAAAGAAGCGCTCCTGGACGTCAACGAAAAGTTGCTGACAACAGAGTGCCAGGGCTGCTCTGTCGGACTATTTCCGGCTATGAAGGCCAAACTTACCGGCCCACGTGATTGCAAATTGCGCAGTGCGCTTTTGATGGATAACAGTCGTTTAACTAAAACACTGAAGGCGCGTATGGATCGTACTCAGAAAATTAGAACTGGTACGTTTCAGGCACTCAGCCCTGACATTGCCAGGCTTGTGCGCGTCACAACACCAGAGGACATTCCTGAAATTTTGCGCGGTACTCCCATCGAAACCCTTCTTAAATGTCAGAACATGGGTCAGGTTGACGCCAATCAATCTGAAGATCCGGACCTCGTCATTGGTATGTGCATCGACTACCGCAAATCGTTAGCGTTGCCACAGAATTGCGCGTATGTAATCAGGCGTACCGGTGCAAATATGGATGGATCGGAGTTTTCAGTTGCCCTGGCCTTATCTGGCGGCATTGAGTACATGGCGTTGATTGCCCACAATCACTGTGTTATGTCAGATCCACACGTCAAACGCGGAGCATTCGTATCAGCGCTAACCATGAAGCATGGCTGGAGCGACGATCAGGCTTCAAGCTTCTTTGACCAGCATGCTTCTAGCCGAGAAATCAGCGATGCCATTGATTTTTCAATTAAAGAAGCGCGGCGACTGAATAGCCTTTTTCGCGGTCTGAAAGTGGTACCAATGCTTTTCATGTTGGAAGACAATCTAATTTACCTGGTTAAAGATTGGCTGCGTGAACAAGAAGGCCAAGATGCCGAAGACGAAGATTCGTATTTTGCTAACTAGTCTTTTAGTGTAGTTTCAATACAAATGCTGGCGTAGCCAAGAAGCCCACCGCTCAAGGGGCTGAATGGTGGTGCTAAAATAGCTTTCCGCGCCCTTGTGTCGGAACTGGTATACGAGACGCACTTAAAATGCGTTGCCCGTAAGGGATTGAGGGTTCGACTCCCTCCGAGGGCAAATTTTTAATTATAAAGCCGAGGGTACGAGTTACAGAAACTCAGTGTATATGTCAGGTATTAGGGATGCTGTCTCCAGTGCCTTTTTTAGAAATTGATTGGCTAGCTCCGGATATTTCTCGGTGCAATTTTGTGCGGCGTTGAGAAGCGCTGCCAGCCGCATATTGGGCGAGGCGATACTGTCGATGGTACTATAAATTTCAAGACAAATATCAGTGGCATTTAAACTAGAGGCGGCTGTAATCCCTAGAGCGACAAATAACGCGCACAGTGTACAGTCCAACTGCGAGCTTCTTAGATACTTCAGTCCAAAGATAGGTCATGGGCAGAATGCTGAAGGTGCCTTGAAGCTCTCATAAGCGGTTCAAATCGCTTATCCAAATAATTTCGGCACCAGGTATTTTAAAAAAGCAATCAGGCGAGTAAATTCTACGACCGCAGACATCAGTTGTAAAAACCGGCAATTTAGCATGCGCCAGCGAACTTGCTACTAAGCCATTGCAATTTCCCGAATGATCTTGAAAGCTCGGATCGTAATTGGTCCCGAGTTTGGTGCGCGCGTAATCGATGCCGGACTGCGCCTGTTGTTTGTCTTGGTAAGGAGGCCGGATTAGGGCTAGACGCGTGCTGCCCCATTCAAGGTATATGTTCCAGTCTGTGGCTATCGCAAGTTTATGAACAGTCAAAATCTGTTTGTTTTCGTCAATCAGAGCCGCCTGAACCCAGGTGGTCCCAGTGGCGGCGAAACTGAGTGCCATCCACTGCCACCCATGTAGATTGGATTCAAGAATGACATCACCGGGTAAGCTCAGACTTTTTAAAACCTGTAACTCAGTTTCGTTAGTGTCCCAAGGCAGCGGCCAGGGACACAATTTAGTACTAAAAATCCTGTCTCTGATCGGCGGCACCAAAAGTGCAACAGCAATGAGACCGCTTACCGCAGCACATCCCATAAATGCCAACTTAAATAGACCACTGACTTTGCTGAGTTGCATGTTACTTATTTTCGGTTTCTGGTTTATTAACCCGCTTGTAGTAGCGTTTACTTTCACTGCCCTTTGGAAATAAAGTCACGTCTTTGTTGATGCCCAATTTTTGCTGCTTTTCTGGCGATGAATTAGCGGGCGGATGGCCTAAGCGCAAGCCAATATCGCGTAGTGCCAAAGGGATTTCCTTTAAAAATGGGTTTCCTCTTTTTACTCCAAACGCTCTGTGTTTGCCAGGTGTGACTTTTCCTTTCTCCAATACGAAAGCTGCGAAGTCCTCAGTCCATTTGTCGAATTGCAGAAAAAATTCAGGCATTTCAGACAGATTTTCCGACTGATTTTCGCTATATAGTTTTCCAGCACCGGCAATTGCGTAGTGCCAAAGATGGTCAGGTACTTCAATACCGCTATAGCGAGATTGCCACACAAGAGGTCCATAGGTATCGCGCATTTCTTCAAATGGCTCAAGAGC
>JADYXQ010000190.1 GCA_021772135.1 Candidatus Obscuribacter sp. | reverse complement strand
GCCAGCTGATGCGATTCCCAGCCAGTACCGTCGGCAGCATGAACGATGCCACCAAAAGAACAGTTGGCGACAGAGGTTGCGCCCAACTTGCGGCACAATTCCACAGCCCACATGTACGCTTCCGTCCAACCTTCTTGCACTACCTGGCCGTCGTGCCAGCGAGTGCGAATGACGGTGTTGTTCTCAGCGATGGCGCGAATGAGAATGACGGGCGTGTTCGGCGCGAGTGCGAGCAGCTTCTCGAGCACGATCGATCCGTGATTAAGCGGATCTCCGGCAAAGGCTTGCAGCTGCTCGCTTGTGACAAACGGCTCACCCACGAGGGTGTTGCCGTTTCTGCAATCGCGTGTGGCGATTACTCGTGCCTCTCGCAGCGACTCGGGGGAAAAGCCGCTATCGATGACGATCAGAAAATTTTCGATATTCTGTTTCATAAGGCCTCCCTTTGTTTTTTGTGTCGCCAGGCGACGGTTAAGTAATCGCTCTTATGGCCTGAAACCGGTTTTAGACGGCTCCTGGTCGAGCGTGATGAATTGACCGCGTGTCCAGCCGTACTTGGAAGCGACCTTGTGAAAGGTCGCCAGACGATTGGGTTCACCCGGAGTGTTGACCATGAAGTTACCGATGGCAGCGGTCTGCATCAGAATCATCATGCCACCATCGGTGGAGGCAGAGTCACCGTCACGGCCGGCAATGACATACTTGCGTTCGTCGATGCTTTTCCAGCCGAAACGAGCACGATTCATGTGCAGCCAGTAGTGGAAGCTGAAGTTCTTGCCGGGCTGCGGACGCGCATGCCAGTCAGGACCTTCGATTTCGTAGCGGTGGTTGATGCCGCTGGAGACGCCCTCGGCGTTGTAGATCAGGTGCGAGCCCACCACGTTTTCGGCTTTGACGCCGAGAATGGGAGCGGCTGCGATGGCCAGTTCTTGATCACCATTGGACACGATCACCACGGTGACGCCGATGGACTCAAGCAGTTTGTTCTCCTCGAACACGCCGGGATAAACCTTATCGGCGTAGAGGGGAGCGAAAGCTCTGACCTGCGCCAGCTTCTCGTCTCTGGTCAAACCGAGCTGGCTGGGCCAGTAGATGTTTGTCCAGAAGTCCATCATGCCGATGCCGTCACCGCCGTCTTCTTTGCTCAGCCAGGTGCGAATCACTTCGTGGGGGCCGAGGTCTTGCTTGCTGTTGCTCAGCGCATTGGCAAGGCGAGCGAGCTGACGCGGAATCCACTGGGCGGGAAGTTTGACCATGGAGGCCTTGTGCGCCTTGAGGAAATCTGCGATCAGCTTGAGCTGGCCGGGGGAGAACTTGCTGTTGTCGGCGCGCCACTTGTAGAAGAAAGTGAAGATGTCGCCGGCGCCCTGGGTTTTGTCCACATCTTTGAGCCAGAAGACCTCGCGGCCGGCGGCGATTTCAGATGCGACCCAGTCACGGAATTCTTCCGAACGGAAGTAGTCCATGCGTTGGTTGGTGGTCATGCGTGCGAGTCTGACGTCGCCGCTGTCGATGCTGCCGCCTGCGATTGAGTAAAGCTTTCGCTGTGCTCGGTCGAGGGGTGTCAGCGCTGTTGCGATTGTGCTCATAAATTTTCCTTTTTTCAGGTGAAATCCGGCTTCCAGCGAGGAAGTCAGATAAGTTGTTTAGAAAAGTGGTGAACCCGCTACGCGCGCAGCAGGAATAAGTTCTCGTGAGACTGGTGAGTTGGTTACTTGGAAATAGTTGTTTTAGTTTTGAAAAAATAAGAGATATGAGTTGAGACTAATGTGGTCTAAGGCCACAAGGCAAGAGTCTCCTTATGGCTTAGAGCGATATTCAAAATAAAACAACTAGTATAATTAGCGCTAGCTAATCTAGTTAGGCCTGCAGAATTAGCTGGCGAACAGCTTCAGCCAGCCGCAGCTCAGCGTCGGCAAGGTTCTTGACGGCTTCCTGCAGCTTCTTTGCACCAGTGGCATTGCTTACGCTGGTGGCCAGTAGTTTCTGTAAAGTGGCGTGGCTCTCATTCAAGTTGATATGACCGGCATTGGCCAACCGTGCGACTTGACGTTCGTAGTCGCCCACCAGCCCAGTTTGGGTACCAAGCAGTCGGCGCAGTTTGATCAAGGTCAGTGGTCCCATAGCTTTTAGAATGGCGCAAATAGCCACTTGAGCTGCTAAGTCTGTGGCCGAGAGATTTTGTTCGTTCACTTCCAGCTGCAAGTTTTCAGGCAGCACTGAGATAATGGCACCGCGATGTGCGCCTACCGGTTGCACCAGAATACGTTCGGCTTCGACGCCAGTGACGATACCGTGGGTTTTTGCTTTGAAAGTGCGCCAATTGAGTTGCTTGATGCGTACCACAGCGCCAGGGACTAATGTACTGTGCACGTAGTTGGCCAGCACTTTCAGTTCACCGTGGTAAAGCTCGAAGGTTCGCTCGCAAGCGTCGCTTTCGTTTGGAGGCTGACTTTCGGGGCGCACGTGGATGTAGCCGCCGTTGATGTACTGCACAAAACCGTGCTTAGAACACTTGAGGTGCTTGTGCTGTAGGATGACAACGCGCGATCCGACCTGCAGGGGGAGCCGGTTCTTGCTGTCAGTTTCAGCTGCAGTGGTGATGGTCTTGATGATGGCTGTGACTTGGGTCATGGTGGTTCCAATGAAGAGGAAGCTACCGGTCAAATCCGCTGAAAGTGGAATCGAGGGAAGCAGCTGATGGTGGGAGCAAGCTTAAGGGTGGTAGTAAAGTTTTGCTGGGTTGAGAATTAAAAGCTCACCGTAATGCTCTGAATAGGGCGCATTCAAGTGTGCTGCTTAAAATCGAGCTAAGCAATGCATCGAGTTAGCGCTAGGTCTTCTATTGGCCATGAGCGCAATTGGGAATAATAGAGTTAGTCAGGGAGCCAGGAGTCACATGTCTAAACGTTGGTCAGTTCAACAATCTGTCGCCATCCTGATCATCGCTCTCAACTTTAGTCTCGTCCCAGCTGCTGCCAGTGGAAAAGATGCGGCTCCGGCTGATTCTGCACTGAGACTGAAAACCAGGTCTTATGATGTTGGCTCCACAGAAACTTTTATAAGCAAAAACGCCATTCGCGTTAATTTCAACAGTGACGTTTACCTCGTCGCCTCAGCGCCGCAGTGGCGAGTGGTGCTTTGTAATCGCGACTTGAAAAAAGGTCTGTCAATGACCTTACAGCAGTGGCTGACCCACTCTCCACAATGGTCATTCACACCGGTTGATGACTGGATCAGAACCGAGCCTCTCCTCGAGATCGGCAAGAAAAGAGTCTTTGGCAGACCTTGTATTGAGTTTGCTTTTGCTCAAAAATATCCCAACGGTAAGCTACTAGTGAAGCAAGACGCCACTCGGGGCAAGATTTGCATTGATACCGAAAAAATGTGCCAGTGGAAGCCTGTCATATTTTTCAACGCGTAGTGGGCGCACCACAGTTGAATGGCTTGCCTTTGTCGCTCATTACCTACACGCAGCGCCGTGGTAAGGTCGAAGGCCTTAAACGTCATCAGGGAGGTTTCTCTCATGTTATTACCACAGTTGAAATAGGCCGAGTGCAATGCGCTCCAGCTATTTTTGTCTATCCTCAGAAATTCCACCTAGTCAAACTTGAGTCTGAGATTTTGATTGATAAATCTACCAATGCCAATGTTGATGACTTTTTGAAAACGTTTAAGTAGGCACCAGATATGGTGCCCGAGCTGCGCGTTTTCGTCACGTCACGGCGCGCCACTACATGTAGTATCGCTAATGCCGCTTAAAATTACGGATTAGTTGGTGCTGGTGTAGTGGTTGTGGCTGGATTCGGGGTGGCCGCTGGATAAGTCGTAGTGCCGGCTGGGTAGGTCGTACCGCCAGGATAAGTGGTGCCAGTTGGGTAGGTCGTACCGGCTTGAGGTACAGCAGTGGCGTTTGGATCGATTGGCAGAGCCGGATTGGCTGGTGCTACTGGGGCTGGTTGTGCCACTGGTGTTGGGTAAACAGGGGCGGTGGGCACTGCCGGATTAGGTACACCTGGCACAGTAGTCGTGCTAGTGGTGCTGGGTTGGCCCGGATTGGTGACAGTTGTAGTGGTTGAGGTCTGCGTTACTTTGTCTTTGTTGATGTAAAGGTAACCAAATAGAGCCAGACACAAAAGAATCATTACGACCATGATCATTTGATAGCTACCGGGATTAACGCTGGAGCCGTCGCCAGTGATATTGGGATTGGTTCTGTAAGGATCAGGAGTAGCGCGGGGATCGGCCGAACTGGTATTGGAATAACTGGCGTAATTTTTCATCCACTGAGGGGTGTTGGCGTCATTTGCCGGGGCTGCCTGTTGAGGCACGGGCTGGGTAGGCGCTGTTTCCGCCGGCAATTGTGTTGACATGCCTGAATTCGTGATCTTGCCAAGCGGCTTGGGCACCGAGGCTGACGGAGTCGGTATGGCATTGAGCTGCTCTGCTAAAGAGCTTGCATCCACAGGCGTAGCTTTGTCTTCGGCGCCTTTTTCACGTTCTGGCTGATCAGTCATAAGCCTCCAGATCTGCTCACAAGATAGTCATGGATAGTCTATTAACTATTCCTAGGTTTGATCAAGCATTTAATGGCACTCGTGAACATTTGCCAGATTAATCCAGGAAAGATCCATTGACTACCGGTTCGTGCTTGCAGAGGTAATTCCAGCTGCTCTTTAGAAAATCTATAATAGGGGTAGAAATAAGTAGTAAATCGACTCCGCTCCGGGGCCTCAATGAAAGACAGATGGCAAGGTTACAAAAATTCGGCTGAGAAAGCTCAATCTGAAGGCAATTATGAGTATGCCGAGAACCTCTGGTACGCCGCCCTTGAGGAAAGTAAGGAGTTTGGCCCCACCGACCGAAGACGCGCACTTTCTCTTGAGCGCCTCTGCGAATGTCTCTGGTATCAAGAAAAATTCACCGACGCTGAGCCTATGGCCCAGGAGCTGGTAGTCATATATTCGCAAGTTTTTGGCCCCGAACACGTTGATGTGGCCGGTATGCAGGCCAATCTCGGTTTACTTTATGTAGTTATGAACCATGAGGAGAAGGCGCAACCAATTCTCAAACAAGCTCTCGAAACTAAAAAACGCATTCTCGGGCCCGCCCATCCTGATGTTCTGAGGCTCAGTGCCACTTACGACGACGTGGTGCGGAAACTCAAAAGCAAGGGTGCTGCGCCGGCTGTGGTCGCCGCCAGGCTCTGGTCGAAAACTGGTCGCTTTGAAGCTCTACCGCCTCGTGATGCAGCGCCGCCGCCCATTAAGTTGCTTTCGTCAGATGAGGCAATGACGCTCTGGCAGCCCCTCTACGAGTCAGCAACCGAGGCACTAACTGCTGGTGACTGGTCAGCTGCTGAATCGTTCTTGACCAAAGCCTCTGATCTGGCCCAATCTTTTGGTGAAAGTGACCATCGGTTGACGCTTTCTCTTGAGGCTCTGGCAAAGGCCTTAAATTATCAAGATCGCCATCAGCAAGCGGCAAAGCTACTTGAGAGGGTGCACGAAGCTAAACTGCGCGTGTTCGGCCCAGACAGCGGCATGGTGGCAGACTCGGCTAACACCCTGGCACGTTGTTTTTACTATTGCGGTAACTTTGCCGCCGCAGAAAAAGCCGCTTTAAATTCTTGCCGCATTTACGAGAAACTTTACGGTCCAGAAGATCTGGCTGTTGCTGCCTGTCTTGGTAATATTGCCATGCTTTATTACATGAACAAAAACATGTACGAAGCCGAAAACGCTTATCAACGTTGCTTGATTATTCGCCGCAAAGTGCAGGGCGATAACCATGCCGACACCGTCAAAGTTTTGCAAAATTATGCCAATCTATTGCGTCAAACCCATCGCGAAGCCGAGGCCGCACACTTGCAAGCTTGTGCCACCGGTTTTGTCACCGGCAGTTGGCAGGCCATCGAAATTAGCGACGCAGAGTTGCTCAATCATCCGCCTGATTCTTGCCTCAAGTGCGGCAAAGCACTGGAAGGTTATTATCGCTGTGATCAATGCGGCACTGAAGTAGTGACTAACAGCAGCTCGGCTGTTTAACTGAGAAATTAATCGCCGCCAATAAGTTTGCGCAATTTGGCCTGGCCATCTTCGATTTTCTTTTGAATATCAGCGGGAGTGTCGTAAACGTCTTTGGTAGAACTGCCCACCCAGCGAGTGAAATCTAAGACGCCTTTTTTCACGGTCATGTCTTGCAAACGGCCGTCTTCAGTGCCTGTAATCGTGAGATCACCAAAACCTTTGGCCGTTGATTTTAACTCTGTCATGGCACTGAACACTTCGCGCTGGTCGTCCGCCGACAATTTGTTGTAATCGATGGTAATTTCTTTTTCGTCAGCGGCGTGCTTCATCATTTCAGAAGCGATTTCTCTATTGTTTGACATGAAATCCTCGCTTTCAGTACCTCTGTCTCCTTCTTGCCCGCCTGCGGTCGATTCTAATCTTGGGCTAGATTTATTTACCGCCTTGCATTATTGGTCCCATGCAGTAATCGTCCATTCGGTCTGACTTTTCGGATAGAAAATCTTCTGTCGTGGGTGACTTGATTGCCGCAATGAATGAGACTGCTAGTGCGAACAGAACCAGAGCCACCAGGCATCTGAAAATCAGACGCTCGCGCAAAAGCTGATAATTGAGCAGGCGAGTATACATATTGCCAGTATACGCCTAGGTTTGCATCGCTTGTGTGGTAGATTGCATCTATGATTCGATTCTCGCTGCTGGCCGACTCTCACGTCGGTCCTGAAAAATTTTACGAAGGGCAAATTCGCAAGCTCTCCCGTCACTCATTAACCTATCTGAGCGAGCTGACCGGCGATATCAGGACTATTCATAAGCCCGATTTTGTCGTGCAGCTCGGTGATCTGATCGAAGACTCTTCGCGCAAACAAGTAGATCTCGATAATTACAAACGCGGGCTGAGCCAGTTCAGTGGGCTGCCCATGCCGTTTCTCAATGTAATAGGCAATCACGATCAAATCCACCTGCATAATGTCGATCTTTGCCGTCTCAGTAAAGTCGAGCGTCTTTATTATTCTCAAGACATTGCTGGAATGCATTGTGTTGTCTTGTTTTCATCATCAGTTGAGCATACTGATATCACTATTGATGCCGGGCAAAGAGCCTGGCTGACTGCCGATCTTGCTGCCACTGACAAGCCGACCCTGGTGTTCTTGCATCACCCTTTAGACGAACAAAATTTAGCCGGCAATGTCTGGTTTGAAAAATATCCCGATTATTGTTTTGTGCAAGAACGAAAGAGTGTGCGTGAAATTCTCTCTGCATCGGGAAAAGTTTGTGCCGTTTTCAACGGTCATGTGCACCGCAATAATGTTTCCACCATCGACGGCATTCACTACATCACAGTTCAATCGCTAGTGGAAAAAGTAGGCGAACCTGATCTATGCAGCCGAGCTTATACCATGGCCACGATTGACGGCCAACAGTTGACGGTAGATGTCTGTGGCGAAGACAAAGCGCACTATGAGTTTGCTTTGCTCAAGCCTGCTTAAAGCTAAAAAAGTGCAAAAAATAGAAAATTAAAATTGAAAGGAGCGCAAATATGTTTGACCATATTCGCGCTCCTTATCAATGATTTTTAGTCAGGCCGCTTTGCCCGCAAACAAGAGCACGCCTTGCTTAATTTGCGCGACACGGTTTTTGACTGCGGCAATTTGATTGACCACAGCACCGCTTTTGATATCGGCTTCAAGTGCGGCCAAATTTTGCTCGAACAGTGGCGCATCTTTCTCGCACAGAGCAAAGAGCGAGTCTCCGCTGCGCCAGGTGCTGTCTAAAGG